>CAZMFY010000034.1:0-15814 GCA_964565635.1 uncultured Oscillospiraceae bacterium | reverse complement strand
TCATCATATACTATAATGCCTCGTGTAGCGACTGTATTAGATAGCCAGTCAAAATCTTGTATGGGAAGAGAAAAAGAATCTGCGCAGTCCATGATATTATCAAATGTGACATATCCCAGTTCTTCAGATATTTGTATAAGGTTTAATAGAGCCTCCTGTCTATTATCTCTACCCATTGTTAACGTTTCTCCTGATCTCCTGACTATTTCTTAACGCAAAGCTGCATTATTTCATCCCCTGATATTTCAGAGTTGAATCTGTCCTGAAACTCTTCTACAAACTCAAACAAGCGGTTTATATAGTCTTCAGGATCCGTTCCACCTTCGATGAGTTTTTCATATAGGACGTCCACCCCTCCTCTGACATAGCTATCAAAGCGTTCTTCATCAGCAGGATCTTCTCCCATATGTCTGAACGCTTTATCTATACGCTTATCTGGATCTGGTTCATATTCCTTATCAAGAAGCATGATCAATCTGAAATTAAAGAGCAGTTCCTCCTGCGAATAAATTACTCGATCGCCCATAACATTCTGATTGTAAATCTGATTTGTTTCCGGGTTTCTCGTGTCATCTAATTCTGCAGTTCTTCCATATAGGAATCCGATAAGTGGAGCGTTTGTATATACATCCACATTTCTTGCAAACAGCTGCGCTCTGCTTTCACCATCAAACACACCTGTTAACTGATCTACCCTCAGTGCATGCCGACCCTTAAATCTATATTGCTTATCAAACATAGTGTGCACCCCTATACCAATATTGTTTCAAACTCGTTTTTCTTATCGAAGTAATGCCTGCTTCCGATCCTATTCCCCATATAATCCTCAGCAAGCTCTCCGTCTGTATCCTTGATAAAAATAATAACCTGCTCGGCAGTTTCCGGAAGCGCCTCACACACAGTCTTGATACGCCGTTTATCAAATGCTGAAAGAGGCGCATCCATGACTAAAGGATAAGGTTCGGATGAGAGAAGCTTTGCTTCCTCCTCTGATGCATTGCGATTTTCCCTTGCCATCTTTATTATTCCTGTGATAAAGGCAAAGATAACTGAAATGCTTTGTGCAGTTGACGTTTCAACATCGCCATCATAGTCATTTGCATAGACTGATATATGATACTTTTCATCTATTGTCAGGTATAATCCACCTTCATATATCTGCTTGAAGATATCATTAATCGTAGTCTGCAGACGTTCGCGAATCTCACTTTCGCTTCTTACATATACGTCCTGAAGTTCCTTATATATTCGTTCTGCATATGCTTTGTAAACCTCTATTTTCTTATTGTTTTCATCAAGTAAAGTGAGGTTACGGCGTTCAGTGTCAGCCCTTTCCATCTCACTTTCCTTCCTGCCTTTTTCAGCTATCTTCCGATCTCTTTCCTGATTGTCCTTATGAATCGTCTGATCACATATCTGTATTTCATTATTGATAGCCCGAACTTTAGCTCTGACATCTCCTCCTGTCAGTTTGCTTTCAACAATGGCAAGATCGTCTCTATAATCTACAAGATCATCATCTTGCTGACTGATGACAGCAAGGCCATCCCTTATCTGACCATAAATATCCTGACTGTTTACGATTCTACGCTTTGCCTCTTTTTTGAAGTCACTTATAGTTGTGCTGATAGACTGCGGCGGCAAATAATCAGCCAGATCTTTAACCTTGTTATATGGAATGGTTCCTTCATCAAGATGAGTCCCACAAATACATACTTTCTGACGCAGCAGATACTCTATAGTCTTTGTATGCATGTATGGAATGTCTTTTCCGACAAAGTCTTTTTCTGAAAGAAATTCCAAAGCGCTTTGAATCAGAGATAACGAGAAGAATGAACTCAGATTGGCATTGAAATCTTTACAAATCGTTTTATAAACACTGGATTTCGATCTTTCGGCGGCAGAAATTTTCCCCAGAAGTTTTTCTTTCTTTCTTTGGAGTTCTTCTCCTTCAGCGTACTGTTTTATCTCTTCTGTTTTAAGAGTTTTACGTGCCCGTGCCGATTCGATCTCAGAATCCAGCTCGTCTATTCTAGCATCGATTACTTCGATCTCACTTTTGCAACGACTTATGGTTTCCGTATACTCTTTTATTTTAGCGTTGCTCTGGGAATTATAGCTTGCCTCATAACTGCTTATTACACTGGTCTTAATCCGCGGATTAAAATGCTGAATCGCAGCATACATAGCATTCAAGCCCAGTAAGCCTTTTACTGCCTCTGCAAAATCTGTTGCCTTCTTACCTGTAGAAATATCCTTGCTCATTTTTTCTATTCTTTCTCCATCGAAGAAGAAGTATCTGGATAATTCCTTAGGCAATATACTTTTTACTTCACTCTCGCATTGTGATTTTTTAACGTAATTTGTTATACCTGAAGAATCCTTTGTCGCAATATCAAAAACCGTATTATCAGCCTTCAATCTGTTCGCGCTGTCCTTGCGATAAGTCTGTTCTCTGATAAGAGTATAATCAACCTCACCATGATGTAGTTTGAGTTCAACGATGACTTTTGCTTCCTGCCCAGGTCTTAATTCAGCCGCGACAATCTTATTAAGCATAGATTTGTCAGAGAACTCCGTCTCTCCATATAAGCACCAGAAGAAAGCCTGAGCAAACGTTGTCTTTCCTGTACCGTTTTCTCCAATGATAATCGTTACGTTCTTGCCGTCAGCACCTTCGGCAAATTCTATAGATTCGTTGCGAAACTGCCGGAAATTCACCAATTTTATCGATTGAAGTAACATTTCGCTTCCTCCTCTATTTTTTTCTTGATCCAACTTACCATTTGTTGATCAGATAATTGCCTAGTCTTCAGGTTCATATTCTCCTGAATGATTATCTTGCGTTTCAGTCTTTCAACTGCCTTATCATCAATTTTCAGTTCTTCCATGGTCAGTACTCCTCATCTTCATCTATATGATAAGCCTCTTTTATATCCCAGATCAGATTATTAGCCTCCATTGAGTTCATTGACAGGCGACCAAACTCCTTAATCCTTGCAAGTTCATTTCTTACAAGCGACAGGTCACGCTGAGCCTGTTCAGCAGTTAGAGCAGATACAGAATCCAGTTCCCGAGGCAACGTGACAAAATCATATATTTCTGCAAAAGGCTTGTTGTCTGCCTTCCTTAAAACCCTGCCTCGCCTTTGGATGTATTCTTTTGGATTTGTTGTGCTTGCAAGAATGAATGCCGTCCTGATGCCGGGTATATTTACACCTTCATCCAAGCACTTTATTGCCACAATAGCCTGAAGGCGATCTCCTCTCTGGAACTGCTCTTTAATCATGGTTCTTGTTTCCATGTTTTCCTGAGAGGTGAATTTTGCTACCTCCATATGGCACTCATTGCCTAGTATTCTGGTAACTGCCTCTATTTGACGAATATCAGCTTCGTCCGTTGAAGAACAATCAGACTTCTCGTCAATTACATTGGTCGCCCCGCAGTAAACAAGAATGTTGTTATCTTTTTTATACGGTTGAATCTTTTCCCTTAATGCATCAAGCTTGTTACTGGCTCCTGCAACTATTCTTGCCCTTTCCATTGCAAGTATTTCGCCATGACGGTTAAGCTTATACTTTCCGTCTTTTCCCTTTATAAGGCATTTTGACATCTCGTATGACTTCTGTTCATATTCCTGAAGTTCATCTTCTGTAAGATATACCGGAACCGGATAATACTTGTATTTTGTAAGCTTGTTTTCATTTATAGCTCTTTCAAGATCGTACTCGATGCACTTTCTTCCAAAGAAATCATACAGCAGTGCAGTACCTTCATCATCACGGTGTCTTTCAAGTGTTGCAGATAGCGCCAAACGATATGTGAATCTGTCATCCAGCAGCTTTGCGTAACTTGGGGCACCAAAATTGTGAGCTTCATCAACTACCAACAACACAGGGGACTGTATTTTGCTGATCTCATCTTGGACATATGGATTAGCAAATGTTGCGTTTGTGCAAACAAAGCAGAAGAAGCTTTTTTCTCTCCTTAGCTTTTGGTCACGTACTGCTTTGGCCAGTCTTTTTTTCCAATCCTTCTGAGGAGAACTGCTGTATCCAATAATCGGCTTGATATTAAACCTCACGATATCATCTACCCACTGATCAACCAGATGCTGGTATGGACACACTATTATTACAGCCAAGACATCATCAAGATCTTCTGATAATTTCGATATTGCACCAAGTCCGGTAAGCGTTTTGCCCGTTCCCGTAGCCATATCAAATATTCCGCGATAGTTTTCTCCAACCCAAGCTGTTATTGCGTCCTTCTGATATAGCCGCAAATCAATATCATCCGGAATACGTGCACCAAACGGGGCACCATCATAATTCGCAGGATCTATAAGTGAGGAGTAAAGCAGCATCCTTTTATGGAACTGTATGTCATCAATATCAAAATTAGGTGCCTTTCTCCTATATCTTTCTATAAACTCATGTGTAACATTTGGGAATTGTACTACTTTGATATTGGGCTCGGCATCATTCCATATAGAATAGAATGCATTCTCCTTCAGACGAACTCTTTCAATTTCACTTGGATCACCCCAGCTTCTGAAGACATCCATCGTCTCATAATTGATCGACATCGCTGTCATTGATTCATTATTAGATCCCGAAAAAGCAATCTTATCGCCTAGAGAATCCTCTATAATGCCCATCTTCTCGTGGTACATTCCAAGGCCATTTTTATCCTCAGTGTATGCTATTTGAATATCCATGATTCCGTCTGCAATCAATGAGGCAAGCAGATTAAGTCTTTCCATCGAGTAATAATCCGATGGTTCTTCCTTGATCTGCTCAAGCAGTGCCTTCTCAATTATCACATCGCGGCTTTCATATCCTTGCTTGATAGCCTCTATATCTTCATCAGACAGATACGGGGATGCAACCAATTGTATCCTTCCGCCTTCCGAAGCCATCTCCGCAATGCCTTTTGATATTTCTACCAATGCAGTTGAAGAGAAAAAACCTACAGCACGTTTATAGGTAACTGCCTCTCTAAGCAACGGAATGTAAAAATCTTGAACCACATTATCAATTAACGACCTGTATTCGCTTTTTATTTTATGGTCTTTTAATCCCATGTGGTTATCTCCCTTCTTAAATGTTTTCTTCAATATAGTCTAGAGCTTGTTTTAATGCTTCAAAATCTTCATCTGATGTAAAGTAGCTAACACTGAACCTTATCGTTCCTGCCGGGTAGGTCCCGAGGAACTTATGCGCTAATGGTGCACATTGCAGGCCTGTTCTAACGGAAACATATTGTTTATCAAATATACTGCCAGCACTGTCGCTGCTAATCCCATCAATCAAACACGAAACTATACCAACATATTCATTGCTGTCATTATCACCAACAATAGATATGAAGTCGTACCCATTTAGAACATCTATTAACTTCTGCCTGTTTATTTGATCTATCTCCCATAATTTTTCAACGGTAGTTTCCTTGATCCATCTCAGTGCAGCATTCAGGCCTGCTATCCCAGAAGTATTCAAGGTTCCCATTTCATATTTCTCAGGCAGCCTGTCCGGCATATCTTGGTTGGAAGAATCATATCCGGTTCCACCAAATAGTACCGCAGGAAGATCAATAGATGGATTCATCACAAAACCTGATATGCCTGTTGGACCATATAAAGACTTATGGCCAGCAAATACAGCAAAGTCGATTGTTTGGAGTCCGGCATTGCAGTCAACAAGCCCCGCTGTTTGAGCCATATCAATCAATGTAATGGCGTTATGCTTTTTTGCTAATGAGCATATCTCTTCTACAGGTGCTATTAGTCCGAAAACATTACTTGCATGGGAAACTATTACCAGATCCGGTCTAACTGCATCGAACTGATATCTGATAGCTTCCAAATCGTAATTAAAGGCCTTATTTACGGATAACTGATTTATCCTTATACCCTTTGTGGCCTCTATATGGTGCAGTGTTCTTGTTACAGCATTATGCTCAAACGGGCTAATATAAATATTACGTATACCCGTTTCCGCTGTGCCCTGAATAATCATGTTAAGAGCAATTGTTGCAGTTGGTGTAAACACGACCTGCTTTGCCGGGCAGTGAAGCAGCTCATTTATGAGCATTCTGGTTTCAGTGACTAAATTGCCTGAAGCTGTTGCCATAGAATGATTGCCTCTGCCCGCACTTCCCCCACTAGAACGGTAATATTCATCCATATATTGATATACCGTATCTGGCTTTGGATATGTTGTTGCGGCATTATCAAAATATGCCATCTATTTCCTCCTGTCAGCAAAGATCCTTCAATATTTCTATCAGTATTTGTCTCTTTTCCTGATCAGAAATTGATCTTCCCATTGATTCAATTGCAGCTGTCACCTGATTGTACAAGAGTTTTCCTCGCCCTGTTTCATCAACACGGTCAAATCGTTTTGTTACTGCAACTCCAGTATTATCAGTGTATGTTATCTGATACGAACTGGTATGCTGATTATTCTGCTCATTTTCTTGAACATCATGATACGATTCAGCAGTCTCCTTGTATTTCCTGATGCTATCTGTAAACAGCCGTCGCATTTTGTCGTCCCAATCTTCCAGTCTGAGATCAGTAGCCAGTTTTGCCAGTCTCGATGTGGTCAAATCATCATCATTTGTAATACTTTTGAAGAGTCCCAGGCATTTGTCCGTTCCATCCGCAAATAATTGCTCAAATGCACTTTGATCTATCGAATCGCACCAGTCCTTAACAACTGATGCTAAAGACATTTTGTTTATTCTCTCTTTCTCTTTAGGCAAAACAAATAACTCTTTGACTTCTTTGCTTAGTACCTTTTTCACTTCATCAATATAATTATCATAGAATTGTTTTGTTTGATTGACGTTATCAGCAACTTCCTCATGAAACTCTGCGAAGCCGAAGGCTTTAGGCAATCTTTCAAAAAGCAATTCGCTCCCACTGGTGTTTTGCCTTAGCAGTTTCATCATTTCAAGGCGACTCTTCTGTATTTGTTTTCCATCAGGCTCTTTTCGGCTCTCCTTCGCATATTTAGGCAGAGCCATGTACCAACGCCTCATTGCTGAAACTACATAGTCGTACGAATTGAACCCTCTTTCAGTGTTCACAACATATTCATCAAAAGTTCGCGAGAGATTCGCAACGAAGTTCTCTTTTTCCGGATCCCAATCCAAATATGACAGTGTGAACATCTCCGGCTTTGAATTGATCTGTAATAGAACATCAGCCGAAGTTGTAACCTGTCCATATTGATCAGAAATAACAACTTCTCTTTTATGCTCATGAATTACTGCAGCCAAAAATATAGGTATCAACCCTTTGCGCAAACCGATATGGTATTCCGGAGACATCAGTCTCTGATACAAATCTTTAAATGATAAGGAGCCTGCATGTCGCGATTCTAGAATAAAGTTTTCTATAACTTCCAAAACCGTGTCCATGTTCGGCACTCTATCTGGTCTGAGATTCAACATTGGTATTCCTTCATTCTCTACCCAGATTCCTGTTCGTACCAATGTGCTTCTCATTGCAGATACTTCCTGGCCAAACCCCGTAAAGCCAAGATTTGACTCCAATTCATTTCTCAGCAGTGCAGCAACTATTTTACTGCGGCTATTGTTAGCAACTGGTGTAATATCATTGCGATTCATCGCCTCGCTATTAATAACCGGAGTAAGATTGAATACATTCTCGCATATATCTGACATCAGATCTGTGAGAGCTGCCTTTCTGGAAATAGGAACAACTTCTCCTCTATAGTAATAATTGGACTTATACTCTTCAGGATGGGTATATCCACGAGTAAAAGACATTATCACTTCCCTTAAGTCGTCATAAATTACCTCATATTCATCAAATAACACCTTATCATCATTTGCATTATCACGAAGAACCGAAACCGCCTCATATTCCCGGACAACATCATCTATTTCAACAAAGTGTTTGGGCAATATAAATATCACTCTCTCACAGTCAACAGCAGTAGACTCTATTATCTTTCCTATTTTATCTATGGATTCCTCACTATGAGGAACAACTCCATAGATAACACCATCAGCATTTATGTTAGAAATCTTGCTATTCCAGTCAACATCCTCTCCTATCTCATCCTCATCAATGAATTCAAATGAGAAGTATCTGATCATGTCTCTCGCAACGTTGTAACGCGATGGATAGAGATAATTATCAAAATTTGAATTATTAAGAGTATCCTTAACCGTGGTACGCTTGCTAAGAATTTCAATTGTATCTGAAATCTGTTGTCTGACATTAACTCCTGATGACTGCTTTAAGCGAAGGAAATTATTGCTTCGCTTCAGATATATCACATACTCCTTATCTATCAGATTATCAATTGCACAAGAGATCTCATCCGAAGGATAGCTCCTATAATAAATGCTTGCTATTTCGTTTTTCGAAGGCTGGAGAATTTCAAACTGTTCAAGGATATAGATGAGCGAGATAGTTTTTACTATTTTGCTCTCAAGTGAATCAACTGGCAGCTTCTCAAGGATTTGTTCCGTTAGATAATAGGTATCATGAACGTTTCCAGAGTAGACCTCCTTTCTCAGGAGTGGTTCAAAATAGTCATAGATAACATCAGGAGTAAGCAATTCAAAGTGATCATCCTCATAATCGCTAAGAAATGCCGGCATAGTGGATGCCCCCGGTGCTGAAATAAACGTAAACAAAGTGCGCTCATTCTGAGCAACGCGTTCAGACAGTCTCGGAAGAATAAAAGTGGAAACTGGATGCAAAGGATAACATCCATAGACTGTTTGTTCTATTTGTTCATCGTCATCATCCTTAAATATATTATGGTTTCTATAAAGGGTAAGGACTTCTTTGAAATCTCTTTCATATTCTTTACTGAACAGCCGCCATATCTTTTCATCCTTCTGAATGGCTGATTCTATTATTTCATATGTTTGGGAGAAATTATTGTTGAGATGAATGTGCTTAAACCTCTCCGAAACGCCTCTCCAACCATCAACCTTTTGTTTTGGCAGTTTATCGATATAATTTGCAATCTCCTTATGTGAAATCAGCATGATATGCATCTGCATATCACCGCTACGATTGCACTTTTCTGCAAAATCCTGGAGCATCTTCGTATCGCTTACCGATGCGTCTGTAATATTTGCTTCTAGATACTTACTGAACTCATCATAGACTACATATATTCCCGTATAGCCTTTTTCTCTTAATCCTCGGACAGCTTCTTCATACAGTTCTACAACATCAAATCCTAAAAATGGATTGAATACGCTGCCTGCAGTTAAAGAAGGATATATTTTCTCAAAAGTTTCATATGCTTTTGAATTATAGTTCTGAAGCTCTTCTACATATTCCTTTATTGGCATATCAAGAGAGTCCACCAGTCTCCGATATGTTTCAGGATAGTCTTTTTCCCATTTTGAAATAAACCCTACTGCCGCCTTGTAGTTTGTGTCGGGCATCACATTAAGGCCATTCATGGAAAGCGTCCTTTGAAGCGCTAGTAGAAATGCTTGTGAAAGACTGGTATTACTGCCACTTATTATTACCGGCAGGATTTTATTATCCGATTCATAATAGTTGTCGATGATCTGTGCAAGCCTTTGGTTTTGCTCTATTACAGGCATTGCCTTTTTAAACAATTCTCGATCTCTCTTCATGAGCATAGATAAGATTGTTAAGACAATATGTGATTTTCCCTTGCCATAAGCACCAACCAAAACTCGAGCACGATCAGTTGATGATGGTGTCGTGCTAAGAAGCACTTCTTCTAGAAGTGCGAGAGAAGACCTCGTAGGTATAAAGCTTTTTAATTTGTCATCACTATTTAGGTCGTATCCTATATTGACTGAATACTGAAACCCTGATGCGACTGAAATCATTTTGCTCACGGTCAATCACCTATAGCCCTTCCTCAATAGTTTCATAGTATCTTCTTACACAATCATTAAACGTTAGCAATTCATTAATATGAATTACGTCAAGACCGGCAGTTCTGATGATTTTTACCAAGCCCAGCTTCTCAACCGAATGTAAAACATCGAGCATAACTATTACATCCAGATTAAATACTCTACCAATATTGCAGGGGCTAGTTAACAGTTCGTTTAACGCTATCTCTGTTCTGCCCTCGGCCTGGTCCATAATCACTGCTAAAACCACCCATGGATTCAAGGATTTTGGCGATGGAATAGCTTTCTTATAAGTCTTTTTCTTTTTATTAGCAATATCAACTAATCCAAGCTCTCCAAATGGACAGTCTATATTGTTTTCGGGAGAGATCTTTTCCGGATTGGATTTGCTTCTTGGAAGATAGGTATTGATAATGCAGGTAAAATCATCACCTAATGACCTGCTAGCTACAGAAGTGTCATCGCCTTCCATCAAAACCTTATTCTGTAAAAACTGAACAAAGTCCTCTTTTGTAAATTCAGGCATTGAGAATTTATTGAAAAAGTAATACCAGGCAGTAGCCTTTTCATTCTGCTGGGCTAACTTATATTGGAGCAAATACAAGGTTCCTAACTCTTCTATATAATGATCTTGTTCGTACACTATCTCTCCAAAATCAGTAAGCGTCTGAATCCTTCTTCCTTGTGGTGGCTCCTGTGTAAGTCCAACTACCTGTAGCCAATATCTGAGAGCCTTTGTCATATTGGAACCGATCCCCAATATATCCATAGGATTCTCTTCTTTATCGACAAACAAATCAGGCTTTGCAACTATTTGCTCCATTCCTTTTGTTAGCCACCCTTTTCTTATGAAAAAAGTATCGTGAGCACGAAACTTCATTTTCATTAGCTTGGTCCTCCGTTGAACTTACTTTGTTCTAAGATACTTGTCCATTGTGCATCCGCCGTCAAGATATTTAGCAGTCATACACATTTTGCAATGGACACATTTATTTGGGTCAATATAATACTCATCTCCAGTAATGCTTATTGCACCTGCACGGCAAAGAGATTCACACTTCAAGCATTTCCTGCATGCATTATATTTCCTTATTTGATAGCCCACCATCCTCTGAATAGCTTCGTGGTCTTTCACATTCATAGTTTTGACCCTGACAGCATATTCATATCCATCCTGACTGAATGGCTGAAGCGAAATAATAGGAACTTTAGTTTTTGAATCAAGTATTACTACTTCATTTAGTAGCTTGTTTCCTAATTCTGGTGCCACAATTCCAAACGGCACAAACATCCCGATTAGCTCATCACTGTATGGTCGATTTAAACTATAAATCTTTGCATGATCTTCTGCAGTGCAATTAGTATACTTAATCTTTATATCACCAGCTGAGGCAAGACCGTTTCCGCCCTGACGAGCCTTCCATTTTCCCGTATCTACATAAACTTCTGCATCTTCCTTGCCTATCTTTTTGGCAAAGTTAACCAGAAAAGTCCTCCACTCCTTTGATTCCTGGGGCATATATATTCTGGATAAAAATTGCGCCCTTTGATTGTTGTTTGGACAGCACCAGCAGCCTACACGATCATACCCAAGTCTGTACGCTTTATTAAAAGACACATTTTCAGACAAAAGATAAAGCCAAATGTCTATGTCCTTCCAGAAAAAGATCGGAGATGCTACCGTCTGTTGCTGGATCTTTACCGATTCAGCATCATCCTCTACTCTGTTATACTTGCTTCTGCTAACTGATTCAGATTTTCTTATTCCATAGAATGTCAGAATCTGCTGATTCCTATAAAGACTGTTTATTACCCTGGTTATTGGCCCCGTCTTGAACATAGAGCAGCACCATCTCATCATTCTTGCTGGGGGACCTATGTCCTCACATACATCCATAAAAACCTGATCTTCGTTTTTTGCAGTCAAGAAAATTGCTTGTGGATGTTCCTCTCTGTATTGTTCCGCATATTTGACAGTATACGGAAATTCTAATGTTGTGTTTCCAAAGATATGAACCAAGCTCGGATTGCTTAAGGCTTTAACAACAATATCTGCCGTGGCAGTTGAGTCTTTCCCTCCCGAAAAAGAGAGGACTATTTGCTCTTCCTCAAAGTTTTCAGCAGTCTTACAAACAAATTCTGATGCTTCACTTTTCAACGAATCCAATCGCCCGTGATTTGCCTCAATAAACTTCTGAATGTAGGAATCAAATACCTGATATGATATCTCACTTTTATGTTTTTCAATCTTCTTCGCAATCGCATCAGTATCAGCATTTTGGAAGACTTTGCTCGATATAGCTATACTCTTCCCATTAATATAATATCTGCTGTTTACTGCCCACACTGACTCGTCTGCATACGTATTCGGCTCTTTATCTAACAGTATTTCTAAAAGCAGTCTTTCTTCTGGAAAAACCGGCCTCAGATCAGCTGCTAAATACTTTGTCGCCCGTCCGCATATAGGGCATCTCCCTTTTTCAGGGTCATTCAATTTATGTATCACTGGTATATTGCAATGCTTACACCAGTACACCTCAACAGGAACCCCTTCTTCTGTAGGCTTCCCGCACATAGGACATTCAGTGTATCTAGATTGACTATGACAATCACTGCACCAATACTCTTTTGCCCTCTCTATTCCTCCTTCTGCAATAGATGAGTGCAGATCATCCTCAAATATATTGTTAGATGTCATTCTGACACTCACCTCCTTGATAGGTCGATTAACACCCATACTAATAATGCAATTCTACCTGTCCCATTATTCGTACTCATCAGGAACAATCTCAACAATATCTTCAAGTTTCACATCTAGCGCAGTGCAGATCTTTCTCAACACCTCCGTTGAAACATCTCCACCTTTCCCCATTTTAGCTAGAGCATTAGTTGAGATTCCGGTCATCTCTCTCAAATCTTTCTTTAAGAGTCCCCGGTCAATTAACAGCTTCCATAGTTTGTTGTAATTCATCTCCATGATACTTCACCTTTGCCGAGCTTCTGTTGCGTTGCAAGGAATCGCTATCATACTATCATTTGAATTTTTATAAGTCAATTTCAATTTGAATTTCTCAATTCTTGTTTTAGATATTAAACATTATAGGGTTTCCTAATTCAAAAAATCTCCCTGAGTGTCAGATGAACACTCAGGGATTATGTTTCTCATATTCGATTAGCCGAGCAGTTTGTCTGAAAACTTAACTTTGATAACCTTCTTTGCAGGAATAACCATCTCAGCGCCTGTGAAAGGATTGCGGCCTGTTCTTTCTGCTCTCTCGGTAACCTCTGCCTTGAATGTGCCAGAGAATACCACCTTGTCGCCTGCCTTCAATGCATCAGCAGTTACTTCGAAGAAAGCCTTTACTGCTTCTGAAGCATCCTTCTTGCTCATGCCGGTCTTCTCTGCGTACTTCTCTACAAATTCTGCTTTTGTCATTGTAATTGTCTCCTTTGTATCTTCAGTTTTAAAATATGCTGTTTCGCAAGGCCGCCGGGCACACCCCGTAGCAACCTTGCAGAGTATACGTCATTTCAGAGTAAAATGCTACTATTCCAAATTATTAAACCGGTGATCGTCCTTTCGCACCTTTTGCATATTGCTATTTTAGTCCTGCATAACGTATTACGACTTTACACGCTATGGCTTTGCGCTGGGTAATCTCATCCGCAGCATTTCCGGCCGATGTGCAGTGGACTATCTCCCCGTTGCCTATGCTGAATGTCGTGTGATAGTAGGTACTACCCATAAAGCAGCCACAGATATCCCCTGCCCTTATCTTGGATTGAGGGACTGTATTGCCATTATTACGGATAATTATTACCGGCACCCCGATCCGGTTGGCTGCGATTCTGGCTGCCTGAGCATCAGATTTGGCATTCAAGAGCCGTTCCCATGTTCCGTTATCAACTACACTGCAATTACATCTGCTTTTGAGCCCTCCACCATGATGCCATACAGCGAATGCGAAGCCTATACAGTTCCACCCTTTGCCGCTGCCCGGATGACATATCGGGCATTTATGAGTATTTGAATTACCGGATGTCCAGTTCTTGTATCTGTAGTTGTTATCTGCAGCAATCTTCTTTGCCCATGCGACCATATTGGTCTGCACCCCTGTAAAATCGCCGGGGTCGATCAGCATCCCGTACATCGGGACACCGTATCCTGCTATCTGTTTCGAGCCTTTAGCGTATGTGCAACGCCTGCAGGCGTTGCCGCTGTTTCCCTCAATTGTTGTTACTGTCTTTCCATCGCAGGATTCCACGATACCTACATGATCGAGCAGTCCATCCTGTTCAAAATCAAAGAATATGATATCTCCACCCTTGGGCTCATATCCCCTGCTCGCCCACTGGTTCTTATTTTTGAACCATTTTGCACCATCTCCTACTACAGCAAATTTGGGTATTATCCCTTCCTTGATATATCCGCACTCGTTGCCGCACCAACTGACGAAGCAGGCGCACCAGTGTACATGACTGCTGAATCCGTACCATTTCCAGAACTTGTCCCCTCCGACATTGCCAAGCTGAGCCTGAGCCACCTTTACTATCGCCGTGTCGCCATAGCCAATGCCGTAGAAATCGAATGCAAAATCATTGCCGTCCTCATCTCCAAGCGCAGCGAATATCCCGCCGCAGAGTATCATTATCACGATTATCAAGATAGCTACAGTGCTGCCTGCTGTGAGCGTAGTTATAACAGCTTTGGTGCTTCCGGCCAGATCTCCGAGAAGTCTCCGCATCCTGTCAACAGTTCTGCCTGCATCCTTACCACTCATGGAGGCAGACTTCCGGCTGAGAATTCCCGTTCCTGAGCGGTTCTCTCTAATACGTTTTATCGCATACTCCCTGCGTCTTCTCTGGATGAGATCTTCGTGTCCGTGTGTTCTATGGTTCCTCCCGACTGTTCTTCCGGCCTTGTATCTCTCGGTCTCTTTTCTCCTGCCGATCCTGCTGCCGTTGCATGCTGTAGGATCCGTTATTACATCAGCTGTAGCCCTTGCAAGTCTGTCTTCCTCAGCATTACGAGCGACTTCTTTGTCTGCCAGCCTTGCTCTGTTTCGTCTATCACGAGTGGTCCTGATGCCCTGTTCTCTGAAAGCCTGCTGTATCCGAGTCTCGTTATCCGGAGAAGCACCACTCACTTTGGCCGGTTTCGGACTGTCATGAAATCCCGGCTCACCGGTATCTGAAAACGGCTCTGCTATATATGCCGATTTCTCCCTTGACCGAAGCATCATATCTACACCGGTTCTTGCAGCAAAAGCTGCCCCGTCACCTGCAAAGTGCTCTGCTGTATCCTGGGCATATGAGCCAGCGGACTCATTATCATGTCTGCTTCCTATCTCTAAAGCCTTGCTTCGGATCGTCTCCTCCTTCATGTGATGCATTGAGCTTGCCGCTCTGTCCAGCGTCTTGATCGTTCCTCTTGTAACATCTCTTGTCTTGATGTCTGCCAATTTCAGTTCCTCCTTTCCGCGCAAAATAAAACGGGCTCCCATCCGGGAGCTTTCATGTAGCGGAGCGGACTCGCCGCTCCTTATTGCCCGAAAAGTCACTTTCTTCAGAGCCGGTTTTTCACGAAATTTCAATTTCTTCAGGATTCTGTCTGATTCAGATATTGCCTGACCATCTCATCGAAATCAGCGTTGCTCGCAGCCACCTCGCGTATCTTTCTCAGAATCTCTTGCTCATCTGCGCTGTTGGTCGGACTGTCCATCGGGCCGCCCGGCATATTGGCATTGCCGGCAAAATATCCTTCAGAGAATTTGGTCGTCATCAAAGAGTAGAGCTTCGTATCCTTCGGGAATTTGTTTTCAAACGGCACCAGATTGGACCCCACTTTCAGGAGTCCATGGCCCGCATCCACATTGGTTATATACGAGAGCTGCTCATTCGAGATGTTCAGAAGCTT
>CAZMFY010000033.1:0-15946 GCA_964565635.1 uncultured Oscillospiraceae bacterium | reverse complement strand
GCTGCACCGGCGGCTCTTACGGCGGTTATATGAGCAACTGGATCCTGGGACATACGGACCGGTTCTGCTGCATCGCCACCCAGCGCAGCATCTCCAACTGGGTCTCCATGTACGGCATCAGCGACATTCCGCCGATCTCCAATTTCGAGGTCTGCAGCGATGACCCCTATTCCGAAAAGGGCTTCGCGGAAATGTGGGATGTGTCGCCGCTGAAATATGTGCGGAACGCAAAAACACCCACGCTGATTATTCACAGCGAGGAGGATCACCGGTGCCCCATCGCGGAGGGCTATCAGCTGTATACCGCGCTGGTTTACCTGCAGGTTCCGGCCCGGATGGTGGTGTTCCACGGGGAGAATCACGAGCTTTCCCGCACCGGCAAACCGGCGCACCGGCTGCGCCGCCTGGAGGAAATCACCGGGTGGTTTGACAAGTATACAAAGTAAAATGCGCCGGCCTTCTTCATCCCGCAGCAAGCGGGCAGAGAAGACCGGCTTTTTTTCTTCACGTCTTCCTTATCGCCTTCTCAGGCCAGGATCGCCCGGATCCCCTTTGCGGTCCGGAGCTCAGGGTCCATGAAGTGATTCCCGGGATTCAGCTCCCAGGTCACATCCAGGCCCAGCTGCCTGTAATGCGAGGCGATCTGTTCCGTACTGTCCTGCACCGAACGGAGCAGGGGATTCCTGGTTGCGGCTTCCCTGTCGCCGAGGGAAAGATAGATCTTCTCCGGACGCTTCGGGAATTCATGGGTCAGGGCGTATTCCCTGAAATCCGGAAACCACAGGGATCCGGACATGCTGGCTGCCCGGTCAAAGGCGTCGCACCGGTACATGGCATACAGGGCAAAGAGCCCCGCCAGGGAATAGCCCGCGATCCCGACAAAGCGCGGGCTGGCGCCGAGCAGGGCCCTGGCTTCCGGAAGGATCTGCGTGAGCAGCAGCTGCAAATAGTCGTCCGCTCCGCCCGTGATGGGAGATTCATTCTTCCTGAGGGGCGGGCAGCCCCACGGAGCCATGTCGTGATTCCAGTCCAGATGGTCCACAACCAGCAGGCTGCAATCGGGTGCATCGATTTCCCCCAGGGCCTGCAGGACGGAGGCGCCTTCCCCGGCGTCGCCGTTCAGCAGAATGAGCGGGCTGCCTTCTTCCTTGCCCGGATACAGCGTGGCCTGCTTTCCGCCTGCTTCAAAAGTCTTCATCACGATTCCTGCCTCCCTGGCAAAAGTATCTATGCTTATTATACTGTATCCAAAGATGAAATCAAACAGGCACGATTCTTTCCGGACTCCTGTCATCGACAGGAGGTTTTCCGTCTGCAGCGAAATAACCAGATATGAACCGGAGAAAAAGGTTATGTGATCTGCGGAAGAATTACGGAACGGGTCTTTCCACCGGCGATAAGCGAAAGGAGCAAAACATGAAGATCCTGTTTGTGGACGCATGCGTCCGGAAGAACTCCAGAACCAGGCTCCTGGCGGAGCGGGTGCTGGAACGGATGGAAGGGACCGTCACCGTTGTGAAACCGGCCGAGGCCACGGCGCCTATTACCTCCGAGGAGTTTATTCTCAAAAGAATCAGGGCTGCGGAGAAACAGGACTTCTCTGACCCGGCCTTTGCGCCCGCCCGGAAGTTTGCCGAAGCGGACCGGATTGTGATCGCCGCGCCCTACTGGGATCTATCCTTTCCGGCGATTCTGAAGGCCTATTTCGAGCAGATCTGCGTCGTGGGACTGACCTTTGAATATACCGAAGAAGGGTTTCCGAGAGGCTTGTGCCGGGCAAAGCAGCTGATCTATGTGACGACCGCCGGCGGCCCGATCATTTCGGATGAGTACGGCTTCGGATATGTGAAAACGGTGGCGCAGGCCTTCTACGGGATTTCCGACGTGCGCCAGATCAAAGCGGAGGGGCTGGATGTGATCGGCGCGGATGTGGAAGGAATCCTGAACAGGACGCTGGAACAATTCAGCGCGGGCGGAGGCATGCACTGAAACAGCTCCGGAGTTCAGTTCTCCGGGGCGATCAGCAAAGCCCTGCAGGGGGATCCGTCCGCGCCGGCAAGATTTAACGGCGCCGCGCTCAGGAACCAGACGCCCTCCGGAACCTTCTCCAGACGGATCCCTTCCAGCAGCACAACGCCCGCACCCAGCAGGATGAGATGTACTTCCATGGGCGCATCTTCGGGGCCGACGGTCTGGGATTCATTTCCCACCAGCAGCAGCTTTTCAGACGCAAATACCCTTGCCGCCTCCGCGGAGACGACAGCTTTTCCTTTGATCAGAATCCGTTTTGAAGCCTCCGGATTCTGATCTTTTGCTTTTTGGAGGATGGCCAGGGCGTCCCCGCCGGAGACGATGCCCTGATGCTCCGCCACGTAAGCCATGCCCACAAACGCATCCAGGCCCAGCGCGTCGATGGTTTTGCCATCCTGAACAAAATGGAAGGGCGCATCCACATGGGTGCCGTTGTGGGCGCACATGCTGAAGGCCGTCAGGTTACACACGTCGCCCTTTTCCGTGGAATAAAGAATCTTTCTTTCCGGCGCCGGATCGCCGGGGAACACCTGACAGCTGAAAAGCTCCTGTGAAATATCATGGATGATCATCGCAGTTCCTCCTTTTCAGACCGGGATTTATGAGTTTTTTCCATCATACCAGAATTCCTTTGTGCCTGGAAGATCCTGCTGCGGGTAATTCAGGTGCAAAGGATTTTTTTGACCGATAAAGCAGGTCGGCTCAGAAGCATGGTGCGGAAATATTCAGGAATCCGCTGCCGGCAAATCAAGAGCTACCAAAGGTATGCTTCTGTGATTCAGACACCTGGACCACGGAAGTTTTTTCTGCAGAAGGGGTTGGAAACTCCGATGCAAAGCAATGAATACTGGACAGAAAAAAGGAATTCAAGTATGATTACAAACACATGGAGATCGATTTGTTCTATCAGTAAAATGGAATAATGGCAGAATTATTTGAAAATTATAATACATCAGGATATTTTACTCATTTTTATCTTGCCTCAACCCTTTATCCATTTGGGATAAAAGGATAAAAAACGCATACTATTAACGAAAAAAAGCAGACTATTTTTCTTTAGTGTGTAGTTTAATACAGACAGGGGGAAAAAAGAAAAATGTCCATCATGTCAGTTGACCGGGAAGACGATGTCCACAAGATTTTCAACGAATGCATGTACCATGATGAGAGCACAAACCTGACGCATCATTTTCACAATGATTATGAACTGTTGTATGTCGTGGATGGAGAAGCGGACCTGACGGTTGACAAAAAGAAATACAGGTTAAAAAAAGGAAGTCTTGTATTTCTGAGCCGGTATGAAGAGCACCTGGTGGATAACAAAACGAGCGGCTATAAATGTTATTTTGTTTTGTTCAATAACGAGAAGATTGATGAGATTGTAGGAGACCAGATTCTGACATCGATCTTTAAGAACAGAACGGAATCATTCAGCCACGTTTTGGATATGAGCGCGGACGAGAATGAAATGGTCGAGTTGTTTGAAAAGATTTATGCCGAGTATCGTGCCAACGTCCTGTACTCCTCCATGTTGCTTTCCCTGTACCTGAAGCAGTGCCTGATTCTTGTCCGGCGGAGACATCCGGATGCATTTCAGGAGATCAGGACCAAGATGGATGAGGAAATAGGCAAAATCCAGGAGTATATCGATATCAACTGCGGAGAGGAAATCAAGATTACTGAGATCGCGAAAAGCTTTTATGTCAGCCCGCAGTATCTGTCCAAGGCTTTCAAACGGAGGACCGGATACAGCCCCAAGCAGTATCTGCTCAAGATCCGGATTTCCAAAGCAAAGAGCATGCTGATCAATTCGGGGATGAGTAACCAGGAAATCGCTTACAGGGTCGGCTTCGGAGATGAAAACAATTTCATACGGATTTTCAAGAAGTATGAAAACGTAAGCCCAAAGAAATACCGGAGCAACTCTATGGAAGCGGAAAAAGAAACAGAAAATAGGTGAAGGGGGTCGGAGATACCGATGGAAGACGGAAAAAAGACGCTGAAGTCAGTAAAGCAATGGAACGCGGAACAGATCATACCGCTTATCATGTTTGTAATCGGTGTGACCTGGCTGATCTATGGCCTGCCCAAATATGGATGGGTGAACGAGAAAGGTCCCACCCTGGGATTCCTTCCGCTGACCTGTGCAGGGCTCATGGTCATTCTCAGCGCTGTTCAGTTCTTCAGATCCTTCCGGGTGGAAAACAATCCGAAGTACCTTCCGGAAAGCTTTTTGATCTGGGGCTGCATGATGTGCATATGGCTGGGATCTTATCTGATCGGAACCCTTCCATGCCTGGTTCTGTTCTTTGTACTCTGGCTTAAGGTTTTTGAGAAGGAACCCTGGCTCAGAACGATTATCATGACAGTTGCCTTCTTCATTGTGATTTATCTGGTGTTTATTCTGTGGATTGGGGTTCCGTTCAAACAGGGCATCCTGTTCTGACGTTTCTTGAATCATTTCGGAAGGGAGCGATGGTTTTGACTGACTTCAGTGCGTTGCTTGCCGCGTTTGGAACCATGTTTACGCCGGCAAATCTGCTGACCTGCTTCGTGGGAAGCCTGATCGGTGTAATTGTCGGAGCATTGCCCGGCATAGGAAGCCTGGCCGGGGTGGCGCTGCTGCTGCCGCTCACGTTTAAATTCAACCCGATTATGGGCATTTCCCTGCTGAGCTCCATCTATTACTCAGATATGTACGGCGGAGCTTTCTCCGCAATCCTCCTGAATATTCCCGGAGACGGACCGGCCATCATGACTGCGCTGGACGGATATCCGATCGCCAGGAGCGGAAAACCGGGCAAAGCGCTGATGACCGCAACGATCTCCTCCTTTATAGGCGGCCTGATCGGCATGTGCATTCTTGCCTTCAGCGGCCCTATCCTGGCGAAGTTCGGCATCCGCTTCGGACCGGTGGAAATGACATCCCTGATGATCATGGCGCTGGGTTCAATCAGCTGGATTATGGGCGAGGATCCGGTGAAGGGCCTGATCACCACGATGTTCGGCTTTATTGTGGCCACCATGGGGATAGATTCCCTCACAGGGATGCAGCGCTTCAGCTTTGGTTCCTATCATATTATGGGCGGCATCAACTTCACGCCTCTGTGCATCGGTCTCTTCGGATTCTCCCAGGTGCTGGAAATGATGGAGGATCGCCGGAAGGAAAAGCAGAGAGCGGAAGCTATGGTCACCAAAAAGCTGACCTACCGGGACAGCAAGCTGACAGGGCATGAAGTGAAAAGAATCCTGCCCCCCGCCCTCCGCTCAGGATTCCTGGGAACCTTTGTCGGAGTTCTTCCGGGATCCGGCGCCACGGCTTCCTCCTTCCTCTGCTATGCGCTACAGAAGGCTTTCAAATCCGAGAAGAAATTGGGCGAAGGAGCTCTGGAAGGTATTGCGGCATCCGAAGCAGCCAACAATGCAGCTTCCGCAGGGGCCTTTGCTCCGATGCTTTCCCTGGGCATCCCAGGATCCGCATCCACGGCAATCATGATGGGAGGCCTGATGGCCTGGGGACTGAAACCCGGCCCGCTGCTTTTCACAAACAGTCCGGATTTTGCCTGGTCCACCATCGCCTCTCTGTTCATAGCGAACGTACTGACCCTGATTATTGCGTTCCTGATTATTCCGCTGCTTCAGAATGTACTGCTTGTTCCGATCAAGTACATGATTCCCTTTGTCACGGTGATCTGCTTCATCGGCGCGTACTCCGTTACCTTCTCCATGTATCATGTGCTGATCATGATCATTGCAGGTCTGGTGGGCTATTTCTTCAAGAAAAACCATTATCCATTGGCTCCGATCCTGTTATCAGTTGTGTTGTGCAGCTTGTTTGAACTGAACATGCGCCGGGCCTTTACCATGTCGAACAATGATGTCAGCGTGTTTGTAACCCATCCCATCAGCCTGGCTTTCCTGCTGATCTTCGTACTCATGATGATGATTTCTCCCATCCGTGCCATCGTGAAACATTTCAGAAAAAAGCCCGGTGCCCAAAAGAGTTAATAACCACCAGAAAGGTGGATATAAAAAAGGAGGATTACCATGAAAAAGTTTGTCTCGATCCTTGTGCTGATCACGATGCTCATGCTCTGTGCCTTCAGCACGGCCGAAGCACCTGCCTGGCAGCCCGACCGCAACGTGGAATACCAGATCCTCTCTGGTGCCGGTTCCGGAACGGATGTTTGCGCCCGGGCCATGACGGCCGTCATCGATGAGCAGAAGCTGGTTCCTCAGCCTGTGGTCATCACCTACGGCAATGACGGCGGTGGAATGGTCGGCATCGCAAAGACGGCTACCACGACCGCTGAAGCCGTAGCGAATGTCCTGTTTACCCAGTGGACCTCCGGTTCTGTGCTGACCATGTGCCGCAACTCCGATCTCCGCATGAAGGATTTCCGGCCGATCGCGGTCATGTGTGTGGATACCGGCTTCTTCATCCGGCTTGCTGACAGCAAATATGCCAGCTTTGCGGATGCCATCGAAGCTGCGAAGAACGGCGAGCACGTGGTGGTTGGCTGCGGCAAGGACGAATATCCCATCATGATGGAGTCCATGCTGAAAGCCCTGGGCCTGAACGACACTCAGATTTCCTACATCGTCTATGACTCCCAGTCCGAGAACGTTGCCGCCCTGCTGGGCAAGCATGTTGACTTCTCCTGCGTAACAGCCTCCGTGGCGCTGGAATACATCCACTCCGGAGACTGCGTGGCCGAGTTCACCACCGGTCAGGAGCACCTCCCCGGCGAGCTGTCTGAGCTGCCCACCTGGAAGGAATACACCAAGGGCGCCTATGATGATATTACCCCGGTTTATATCTGGAGAGGCATCAACGCCCCCAAGGCCATGTCCGATGCTGCCTATGATTACTGGTGCGACGTATTCAGGAAGATTGCTGAATCTGACGGCTGGAAGGACTACTGCGACAAGTACCTGGTTGCCAACATGGGTATTGTGGGCGAGGAAGCTGTGACTTTCATGCTCGATTCTGAGGCTGCCATTCTCGCTTCTCTCGGCAAATAATCCGAAAAAAGGTGGAGGAACGCCATGAATCTGAATCACATTCCGTTTTTCGACAATCATACGCATACGCTGGATTATACCGAACGACGGCTTGATCCGGATGCCAGCGTTGGTCTGCTGGATCATGGCTTCCGGGAAGAACTCCATCCGGAAAAGGGCTATCCCTGCTCCCTGGAGGGCTCTCCGGAGCTGAAATATCATATCCGCCATCTAGGCTCGGTTCAGACCTTGGTTCATAAATATGCCCAGTACCTCGGATGTGAGGAAAACCTGGATACGATTATCCAGAAACGCAACGAGATCACCGATCAGATCGGTCAGTGGGAATATGCCAAGCGCCTGTATGAGGATGGCAATATCAAGTGGACCACCCTGGATTCAGAGCTTCCCCTGGGAGATAAAGGCGCCGACTTCCCCTGCAAAGTGGTGAGACTCTATCAGATGGATCCTCTCTTTGACCGGCTGATCAAGGAAATCGACAATTATGACACCTTCCTAAAAACTTTCCTGGATGATATCGCGGAGCATATCCGGGCCGGGTACATCGGCGTAAAGTGCCACCTGGCGGAAAGATATACCTTTGACATCCGGGAAGTAAGCCGGGATGAGGCACGGGAAGCCTACAAGAAGGCGCATAGGGGCGTCTACAAGGATATTGTCACTGTGTACTTTGCTGTTTTTGCCGAGGTGCTGGTGCTGATTCAGGAACTGGATACCTGCATCCACATTCATACAGGATGCACTGGCGATCCGGACGACGGGGATGTGGCCAGACTTGATCCGCTGCTGCTGACGCCCTTCCTGATCAATGATAAGTATCTGAAGGCAAAAATCGTGCTGCTGCACGGAAGTTATCCTTATCCGAAGAATGCGGCCTTTATGTGTCACTTCTTCCCGAACGTTTATGTTGACTTCAGCCAGGTGATTCCCTGGGGCGGCTTCGAGTTCGAGAACATCCTCCGGGATGGAATGGAAATGGCTCCGCTGTCAAAGGTTATCATCGGAACGGGTCAGCACGGGATTCCGGAGCTTGCCTGGCTGTCGGCGAAGATCCTTCGGGGAGCGCTGAGCCGGATTCTTGGAGACGCCGTGGAATCCGACCTTATTTCGGAAAAGCAGGCGGAGGATATCGCATACGGAATCCTCTGCGGCAATGCTCTCAGGCTTTACAAGATGGACAAATAAGTAACAAGGTCTGCCGGAAGCCGGCGGGGGAAACCTCCTGCCGGCCCGGCAGAATCTTCAAAGCCGGCTGAAAATAAAAAATGGAGGCAGAACATGAGATACTACAAGAAATATATCAACGGCGAATGGCGGGATTCCGAGAAACATAATCCGATCTATGACAAATACGACAGGTCCCTGTACGCAGAATATGCTGTGACCACGGCAGCGGATGTGGATGAAGCGGTGGCTGCGGCAAAGAAGTCCTTCCATGAGAATCCCCTCAACGGAACCCAGCGCTATGAAATCCTGATGAAGGCGAAGGAGCTTCTGATGGCAGAGCGGGATGAGATTGCCGACATGATCTGCCATGAAGCCGGACGCCGGCTGGAAGATGCTGCTTTCGAAGTGAACAGAGCCATTATCACCTTTGACCTGGCTGCGGAGGAAGCGCGCCGGATCTGCGGCCAGATGATTCCCACTCTGGGCCAGCCCGGACACGAGGACAAGCTCTGCTATACCATTCTGAAGCCCAAGGGTGTGGTTGCGATCATCATGCCGTTCAACCTCCCCTTGATTCTGACGGCCAACAAGCTCGCTCCCGCAATTGCCGCCGGGAATACGGTGGTGCTGAAGCCCACCCAGGTATGCCCCGGATATGCGGTGAAGCTGGTGGAGGTGCTGCTGAAGGCCGGCCTGCCGAAGAATCATATTCAGCTGATCCTGGGCCGTGGATCGGATGCCGGAGAAGCGCTCCTGAAGAACCAGGATGTGGCTTTCTACTGCTTCACCGGAAGCAAGGACGGCGGAATTCATGTCCGTAATACCATTGGCCTGCGCAAAGCTTCCATGGATCTGGGCAACAACTCTCCCGTTGTGGTCTGGAAGGACGTGGATGTGAAGGCCGTGGCGGGCAACTGTGCAGGCTATGGCTTCTATAATGCGGGCCAGGTTTGCTTCAGACCGCAGCGGCTGTATGTGCACAAGGATATTTTTGATGAGTTCTGCGCGGAGATCAAGGGCTTCTGCGAGAACTGCGGCGTCGGTGATCCGACTAAGCCTGAAACCTATGTGGGCCCCATGATTTCTCCGGAAGATGTGACCCGTGTGGATGAATGGGTGAAGGAAGCGGTTGCGCAGGGTGC
The DNA here is from genome assembly GCA_964565635.1 of uncultured Oscillospiraceae bacterium. GTDB lineage: Bacteria > Bacillota > Clostridia > Christensenellales > Aristaeellaceae > Aristaeella. Next base: position 6,581 of record CAZMFY010000033.1, on the reverse strand, counting down.
AAAGATTGTGGCCGGCGGCGAAAAATACTGCGACACGGTGTACAAGCCCACGCTGCTGATCAACGTAAACCGGGATATGAAGGTTGTGAAGGACGAGATCTTCGGGCCGGTGATGGTGGCGGTTCCCTATGAGAAAATCGAGGATGCCTTTGCCATGGCTAATGATTCCGAATACGGCCTGCATTCCGCGTGCTTCACCAATGACCTTAATATTGCCCTGGCGGCTACGGAGGCACTTGAAGCCGGTGGCGTTATCATCAATGAATCTTCTGCGACCCACGTTCCCAACAGCCCCTTCGGTGGCATCAAGAATTCCGGCGCGGGAGACAAGGAAAGCCCCTATGGAACCATTCGCGAGATGTCTGATGAGAAGACGATTGTGATCAAGATGGAGCAGGTGATCTCTCCGGAGAATGCTGAAGGCCGTTTCTCCAAGCTCTGATCTGCAAACAATTTTCCCCAGCATCTTATCTTCCGTCCGGAGCGGATGACCGCTCCGGACGGGGATATTTCTTTATCAGGAATGGTGAGCGATATGCCACATCAGATTTTTAATTACAAGTCTGTCCGGGAGATACAGGAAAAAGCAAAGGAATTGAATACCAGCCTGCCATTTGCGGAAAATGTCAATGCCTTGCTTCAACCGGCTGAATTCGGCGGTGTGGTTCTGCCAAACCGGATGGGAACCGCGCCAATGGAAGGCGCGGATTCCAGCGAGGACGGTGCGCCTACCGAGCTGACGGAAAGACGCTACCTTCGGGAAGCAGCCGGAGGAAGCGCGGTCATCTGGTATGAAGCTGTTTCCATTGTCCCAGAAGGCAGATCCAGCAAGCACCAGTTATATATCCATCATGGAAATGTGGATGCCTTCCGACGCCTGAATGATAAATTGAGGGAGGAAGGACTTCGCAGGAATGGCTGGGAGCCATACCTGATTATGCAGGCCAATCACAGCGGACGGTATTCCAATCCATTTGGCGGCCCAGCTCCTATGATTGCCTACAGGAATCCGATTTCGGAAAAGCTGCGGCCGGCGGATGACAGCTGCATCGTAAGTGATGATTATCTTAAATCCCTGGAGGATAAATTCGGAGAGGCAGCACTGCTGGCAAAGGAGGGTGGCTTTGATGCCGTAGATATCAAGGCCTGCCATGGATATTTGCTGATGGAACTGCTTTCCGCCTACACCAGACCGGGAAACTATGGAGGAAGCTTTGAAAACCGAAGCAGGCTGCTGCTGAACGGGATCCGTGCAGCGAAAGTCCATGAGACGGATCGGTTCCGGGTAACGGCCAGAATCGGAATTCATGACGGATTTCCATACCCCTGGGGATTCGGTGTGAAGGAAGGGGAGGGCGCCGCCCCGGATTATACGGAAGCGAAGATGCTGCTGCAGCAAATCCAGAATCTGGGTGTGGACATGGTCAACCTGACAATGGGAAATCCCTATGTGAATTCTCACGTGAGCCGGCCTTTTAATCATGGGAAATATGTTCCGGATGAGGATCCGATTTACGGTATCGGACGAATGATCCATGGAATCCGGGAAGTCAGACAGGCTGTGCCAGGTATGTTTGTCTATGCGTCCGGGCCGTCCTTTATGCGTGAATTCTGTGATTTGTATGCCGCCGGAGCTGTTGAACAGGGGTTCTGCGACGGTGTGCTGTTCGGAAGGATGGCATTTGCTGACCCGGACTTTGCGAATCAGATCATCCGAGACGGAAGAATCGATAAAAGCAAAGTTTGTATCGCCTGTGGAAAATGCGGGGATTTGATCCGGGCAGGTAAGCCTACAGGCTGCGTTATTCGGGACAGCGGGATTTATCTCCCCTATTACAGGGAATATCAGGCAGAGATCGCAGAAAGATAAAGACAGGGGCGTTGATCATGAAGAAAACGGCTGTTGTGACAGGGGCCTCCAGAGGAATCGGATTTGGAATTGCCAGACGACTTGGCCGGGATGGATACAATGTTGTGCTGGTGGATATGAACGATCCTGCGGATTATCAGTCGAATTTCGATTTACTGGACCAGGACGGAACGACGTGGGAATATGTGCGGGGCAACATCTGCTCCGCGGAGGACAGGCAGCGGGTGATTGATACTGCTGTGACGAAGTTCGGCGGAATCCATGTGCTCGTAAACAATGCGGGCGTTGCGCCGAAGGTCCGGGCAGATTTGCTGGAAATGACGGAGGAAAGCTTTGACCGGGTCATCGGGATCAATACGAAGGGAACCATGTTCTTCACGCAGGCTATTGCAAGGCAGATGATCAGTCAGCCGATGCCGGAAGGAGCAAAGAAACGGGGAACCATTGTCAATGTTTCCTCCTGCTCTGCAGCGGTTTCCTCTACCAGCCGGGGAGAATACTGCGTGTCCAAAGCGGGCGTCTCCATGCTGACAACCTTGTATGCGGATCGGCTGGCCAGAGAAGGGATCATCGTCAATGAGGTTCGTCCGGGTGTGATTGCAACGGATATGACCGCTGTCGTAAAGGGAAAATACGATAAAATGTTCGCGGAAGGGGTTTTCCCCATTGCCCGGTGGGGTACGCCGGAAGATCTGGCGGGAGTGGTCTCCGCCCTTTGCAGTGACGATTTCTGTTACACAACAGGCAACTACATCGACGTGGATGGAGGCTTCCACATTCAGAGGTTGTGAAAATGAAAATCCATTCTTATCAGACGCTGATTGTTGGGACAGGCGCTGCAGGCTACAGCGCAGCTGATTATCTGCATCGGCTGGGGGTCACCAGCGTTGCCATGGTGACGGACCATATCAAAGCGGGGACCTCCCGAAACACCGGATCTGACAAACAGACATATTATAAGCTGACGTTGTCCGGAGGTGATCCAGACAGCGTCCGGGAAATGGCACAGACTCTGTTTGACGGACAGTGTGTGGATGGGGATCTTGCGCTTTGCGAAGCTGCGCTGTCCGCACCGTCTTTTCTGAGATTGGCTGAGCTGGGGGTTCCTTTTCCGAAAAACCGGTATGGGGAATATATCGGGTATAAAACCGACCATGACCCCAGGAGAAGAGCCACTTCGGTCGGACCATATACCTCGAAGAGAATGACCGAATGCCTGGAAAAAGCGGTGATGGATGCGGGAATTCCGATTTTTGACAACTGCCAGGCTATCCGGATTCTTCGGGACGCGGACAGAGTACGGGGATTAGTGTGCCTGGATACGGCGGCGGCTGAAGACGTGGATCGGTTTGTTGTTTTCTGCTGCGAAAATCTGGTTTTTGCTACGGGCGGACCGGCTGGGATGTATGCCGACAGCGTCTATCCGGAATCTCAGTTTGGCGCCAGCGGACTTGTGTTCGAAGCCGGCGCGAAAGGCAAGAATCTGACGGAATGGCAATATGGTTTAGCTTCTGTTGCCCCCAGGTGGAATGTCTCCGGAACCTATATGCAGGTGCTCCCGAGATTTATTTCCACCGATGCAAAGGGTGAAGATGAGCGGGAATTCCTGTATGAATTTTTCAAATCTCCGGGAGATCTTCTTTCAAATGTTTTCCTGAAGGGATATCAATGGCCTTTTGACGTCAGAAAGATGAACGGAGGAAGCTCCATCATCGATATTCTGGTGTACATGGAGCAGCTGAAGGGCAGAAGAATCTTCCTGGATTTCAGGGCTAATCCCGGGAACGTGGAAGAAATCGATTACACGCAGCTGATTCCCGAGGCACGGGAATATCTTGAGAAGGCTGGCGCTACTTTCGGTTCCCCATTGGACAGATTACTGCATATGAATGCGCCGGCTTATGAGTTCTACAGGGATAAAAAAGTGGATTTGGCAGCGGAAAAACTCGAAATAGCGCTTTGCGCCCAGCATAATAACGGAGGAATCTCTGTCAACTGCTGGTGGGAAACGGACGTTCCTCATCTCTTCGTGATCGGGGAAGCGGCTGGGACCCATGGAGTATATCGCCCCGGTGGCAGCGCTCTGAATGCCGGACAGGTTGGATCTGCCAGAGCAGCGCAATTTATCGCAGCCAGATACAAAGATGATCCGAAAGAAGATGAAGCGTTTGTTCGCCTGGCTGAAGACTCTGTGAAGGAAATGGAAGCCATCTGCCGGAAGGTGATGAATAACAGACCATCCGATGTGAGTCAGGTATGGAAATCGGCTGCAAAGGAAATGAGTCTGTATGGAAGTGCAATCCGCAACGTTCAAGGAATCCAGGAGCTTTTGTCCTCCGTGGAACAGAAGATGCGCAGCTTCCCGGAACTGGTGTCTGCGGAAAGACCTTCCGAGCTGGCAAGGGTTTTCAGGCTCCGGGATATGCTGATCAGCCAGTTTGTATATCTTTCTGCCATGAAAGACTATATTGCGGCAGGCGGAAAGAGCCGCGGAAGTTCGCTGTATACGGATCCGGCAGGAGAGAAATCCTATGACAGCCTCCCGGAAACCTTCAGATTCTGCCTGGACGATGGATCCAAGGGCGGGCAGGTTCAGGAAATATGCTATCAGGATGGTATTTGTTCTGCAGCATGGCGTCCGGTTCGCCCGATACCTGAGGATGATGATTTCTTTGAAAACACCTGGCGGGACTACAGAATTCACCAGAATATCTACTGATCCTTTGCAGAAAAATTGTAGCCGCGCTGCAGAGCTTTGCATCGGAGGAAATACCAAATGGATATGATACCGATTCTTGGAAAGCAGATCCTGCAGATGTTTCTGCTTAGCGGCTTGGGATATGCCCTGTATCGGGGAAAGAAAATAACAGACGCAGGCAGCAAAGCCTTGGGAAATATCCTGATTTATCTGGCTCTGCCGTCGGTGATCATCAACGGTTTCCTGGTGGAAAGAACCACGGAAAATATGCTCTGCGTTTTGTACAGCGCCGTGGCATCGCTTGTTCTTCTGGTTCTGTCCGCCTTTATATCCGGATTATTCTTTCGCAAAGACGCTATCGCATCTTTCGGGAGCGCTTTTTCAAACCCGGGATTCTTCGGCGTTCCCCTGATTATTGCAACGCTCAGCCAGGGCGCTGTGTTCAACGTTGCAAGCTTCATTGCTTTTCTGAATATCGGGCAATGGACTTATGGCGTGTCACTTCTGAACGGGCAACCGATCCGGCAGGGCTTCCAGCTGAAAAAGCTGATCAAGGCGCCATTTATGATTGCGATTCTGATCGGCTTGTTTCTGTTCTTTACACAGATTCCGTTACCATCCGTACTGACGGGGTGCCTGTCTTCTGTTGCATCCCTGAATACACCGCTGGCTATGTTTGCCATGGGTGTCTACCTGGCTCAGACTGATTTCCGGCGGATGATTACCAGACTTACGACCTATAAGGTTACATTTGTCAGGCAATTACTGATTCCCGTTGTATCGCTTCTTCTGCTTTCTCTGCTTCCCAAAGAACTGCAGGAGATGAAAATGGCGCTGCTTCTGGTTGCCGCCTGCCCGGTAGGAACCAATCTGGCGGTCTACCAGCCGGCACTACTCCCACATATTGTAAATCACCTTCCTCGTAGACAGCGACGGAGGTTGTAGCGGCGCCCATATCTATGACGGCTACGCCGTTTTCTTTTTGGCGGTCGGTCAGAACGGCTTTGGCCGCTGCGACCACGCTAGGTATAAGACGTTCAGACTTAACATCGGCGGCGAGTGTAGCTTTTTTAAGATTTTCACAGTTAGGAGTGAGTGCAGAAATAACATTGGCGCGCATCTCAAGGCGAGCACCAGACATACCGATAGGGTCTTTAATGCCACCCTGGCCGTCTAGGGCGTACTCAAGCGGAATGACATCCAGAACATCACGGTTGGCTGGAATTCGACCAGAAACGGCGACGTTTTCGACACGATCTAGGTCGTCTAAGTTGATCTCGTGTTCTACGGTGCCAACGGCAATCATGCCTTCTGTGCGAGTAGAAAGAATCTGCGAACCACCAATAGACACATAGGCGCTGCGGACTTCGTAGCCACCCATGCGCTCTGCCTCACCAAGCATTTGATCGATAGAACTTGCTGGACCAGTGAGGTTGGCCGGAACACCTTTTCGCATACCGGCGGATTTACCTTCATTAAAACCAACAATTGCTACAGCGCCATCTTTAGAAACGGTGGCGATAATGGCACGGACGTTTTCAGTGCCGACATCAATACCAGTGACAAAACGTTTGTCGTTATCCATAAGCATATTATATCACAAAAATTTTTAGTCTGGCAAGGTTAAAACTTCGTAACCGTCGTGAGTGACTAAAATCGTGTGCTCGCAGTGGCAGCCAATGGAGCCGTCATTCATTTTGACGGTCCAGTTATCGTCCCCCTCGATGTGATTAGCAGGCTTGCCGAGACAAGACATTGGTTCGATACAAATTGTGTCGCCTTCTACTAATTTGTAGCCGTGGCCTTTTCTACCGTAATTGGGAACCTCTGGCTCGTCGTGCATTTCTAGATCAATACCATGACCAACGTAGTTTTCGATGACACCAAGGTGACCCTGCCGCAAGACTTTCTCGACGGCGGCGCCGATAGTACCAATCGCTGCACCGGGTTTAACTTGTTCAATTCCCTCCCACATTGATGATTCGGTGACAGAAATCATCTTTTTGACCGCTG
>CAZMFY010000032.1:0-16139 GCA_964565635.1 uncultured Oscillospiraceae bacterium | reverse complement strand
GGTAACATTCTAACATGATATCTGCGCACTCTTCAGTGTGGACCGGAGGGACGGTCCTTTTCGTTCCATCCAGGGGAAGTGGAACGAAAAGGACCGTCCCTCCGTTCCGAATCCCGGGCGGATCAGGAGCGGTAAACGATCTGATCAAGCCCGATCAGGATCACATCGTTCCTTCGATCCGCTTCCTCTTTCAGGCCTTCCGTGAAGCCTGACTTCGAAAAGAGTAGGAACCAGGTCTGATTGCGCTTGGCGTAAAACGCATCTGCTTTTTCCTGGAGCTCTTTCAAGACAGCCAGATCGGTCGGCTCGTTACGCCATTTGCACTCACCGATCAGATAATTGCCGCCGTCGCTTGCAATCAGGTCAATCTCCATAGCCTTCCGGGTCTTTGCGTCCGTACCCCACCAGCGTCCTATGCTGGTAAAGAGGAAGGGCAGTTCACCTTTTACATTCTCCGCAAGCAGATAATCCCGGCACACCTGTTCAAAGACCAGCCCCATATAAGCGGCATAATCAGGAAAAATCTTCTTTTTCCAAACAATCTCAGAAGCACCTGTCTCGAGCAGCGTCCGATTCGCAAACACATACCTGTACCAGAACCGGAACATCAGGTCAGAAATTCCGTAGATCGTCTTTCTCGCTGTTTCCTTTTCTCCATAGGGGGTCTCTTTGTAAAGGATCCCCAGTTCGCAGAGCGTATGGATATATTTCAGGCACTTGGCTGGTTCTTCACCGATTTTCGTCGCGATCTCATTGGATTTGGTATATCCGCCTGCGATCGCTTCAATGACTGCGCTGTACACACCCGGCTCCTGCACTTCCTGGCGCAACAGCAGCAACGGTTCCTCATAGAGATATGCGGTAACTCTTAAAAAGCTCCTTTTGATATTCGTTTCAAAGCTTTTCCCTGGTTGAATCTGTGACAGATACAGCGCCGTTCCTCCATATGCGCCGTAAAGCATCAGCTTATCTTCGCTGCTGAAGCCTTCCAGAAAACGCAGGCTCGTCTTGTACGGAAACGGAAGGAGCTTCAGCTGACCCGTCCTGCGGCCAAAGATCGGGCTCTTGGAGCCTAAAATTTCTTTTTCCATGAACCCCATATAGCTGCCGCACAGAATGATGAACAGCTTACTCTTGTTCAGCTGATGGTCGATCAGGTGCTGAAACGTCGACAGCAACGCCTTGTTTTTTCGTACAAGATAAGGGAACTCATCAAAGACGAGAACCAGTCGCTGATCACCCTGCCGCTGCCGGATATAGGTCAGCGCCTTTTCCCATGTCGAAAAAGGAGAAAGCGATGTTTCTCCGTAGTGCTGAAAAACCTGCTCTGAGAATTTGTCCAGATTCAGTTTCGTATTACTCTGTTCGGCTGAATAGAAGATCGAATCCTTGCTTTTGCAGAATTCATTCAGCAGGGTCGTCTTTCCAACCCTCCTGCGGCCATAAAGAACAAACAGTTGGAACCGGTCCTGTGCATACAGTTCCTCAAGGTCTGCCAGCTCCTGTTCGCGTCCCAGAAACATCCATTTCACCTCGCTGGTTGAAAACGCAGTAATTTACTTTCAAGTTAATTATATCCCTGATTGTGCGAGGAGTCAAGATGCTTAGACAACAAAGATACCAATGAAGGCATTCATATCCTAAATGCAACTAAAATAATATTTTACGCAACACTCGCGGCTGCGGCAAGTTGCCGCAAATTGCCGCAAATTGCGGCCTGAAATCAATATGAATATGAAATAGAAATAGAATTAGAATTGCAAAAGATGCAGTGATTGCTCATTGCTATCTCCTGCGAGGTTCTAGCCTCTAGCAAAGAATTTAAAGAATTTAAAGTTCCCTTTAAAGCACAAATTGTGTATTGACAGAATTCTTTTTTCTGTACTATTATTTCATTACTGCATCACCTCGCTCCGCATGAAGGTTCGCCTGATTGCGGATTTTTTACACATTTTTACATAAAAACACTTGATATTTGTGTAAAATTGTGTATAATAATCATCAGACGAAGGTGATGTAGTATGAACCTACGTCAGATGACCGTAGATGACCTTACCAGGAACGGATTCGAGTGGAAGCGCGAGGGCAAGAAACATACGATCTACTTTAATCCGAAAACTGGTCAGACCATCCCGGTAAAGCGCCACGATTTCGATGAGGATGACCGGCGCTACATCCTGAAAGAGGCGGGAATAAAAATGAAATAACCCGCCCACCTCGGGGAGGGAAACCTCCCCGGGGTCTCCGTCAGAGAGAACAGGAGGAGAGAAAAATGAGAAGAGTGTATCCCGCGCTTCTCGCGCCCACCGAGTCGGGAGGCTTCTTTATCAGGGTTCCGGATGTAAACGGATGTATTACTACCGGAAAAACTCTGGAAGAAGCCCTCGATAACATCCGGGATGCCCTCGCCGGATGCCTTTGCGTTTTGGAGGATGTTGGTAAGCCGCTTCCCGAACCGTCAGCCCCTTCCGCTGTGGATGATGACCAGTCTACAGTGGTTCTGGTGGATGTCGATCTGCTTGAGTATCGGATGGAAACTGATACAAAAGCCGTTCGGAAGAACGTGTCCATGCCTGCTTGGCTATCATACATGGCAGACAAGCGTGGCGTGAATTGCTCCCAAGTACTTCAGGATGCATTGAAGAAAGAACTACAGCTTGCCTAACCAGATTCATCACCCCCCACTATGCCGCCCTTGCTCCGGGCGGCACTTTTTGTATTGTGACCAATAAAATCCTTATTTAGCAGGTTCTTCTTCCGATTCGGGTTCCGGTGCGGGTGTCATATCCGGGAAAGCCCCGATGCTCAGCATGATCGTCCGTCCTGGAACAGTCATCAGCGTAACCGCCACGACTGCCCACCATGACCATCACAGGTCAAAACCTGACCGCTTGTTCCGGCAGTCTGAGGCGAATCCAGTTTGTCATTTATTGCGCTATTTAAAGTCCTATTCTGCCTTCCACAACCCGTGCAGATTGCAGTATTCATATGCCGCAACAACCTTCTCATTCACTTTGAAGACCGCCTCCGGCTTCATTCCGGGCTTCAGATAATGGATCTGGAATGGCTCTCAAATCGAGGGGATGATCTACATCATGAAGATGATCCGGCAGTCACCGCCAATGGAGCGTTACTACAACGGCATCCGGAAAGCGTACATGGAACTGGGACTCAGTTCTCAAATCAAGACGGTGCTACAGCCTGCGCTTCTACGCAGCTTGGATCGGTGGAATACATGATACCGCGCATACCACGACCGCTTCCCAATCGGGAGGCGGCCTTTTTTCTTGATTATCTTTCTGATATCGGTTATAATCGAAGCTGGAAGGAGGCAAATGGTGATGACAAGAGTATACTTGGATAATTGTTGTTACAACAGACCATACGATGATCAGACACAGCTAAGAATATCTCTTGAATCACAGGCCAAGCTCCATGTGCAGGAATTGATTCGGGAAGATCGGCTTGAACTGGCATCATCGTACATGCTTACCTATGAGAATTCGAGAAACCGTTTTGAAATAAAGCGGAAGGCGATTGACCAGTTCCTGGAGGATTACACGTCTGTATACATTGATGAGACCTACAAAGAACAGGTAGAATCGCTTGCACAGACGATTCATGCAACAGGGGTCAAGCCGGCGGACTCTATACACGCTGCCTGCGCGATCATTGCTCATTGCGATTATCTGCTGACAACAGATGATCGGTTGTTGAAATACAAGACCGACAGGATTCAAATCGTTGACCCTACAGAGTTTATCCGTTTAGCAGGGGGGTGAAGATGATGAGCACGATTGATATCATGGACAAGGGAATGAATTGCCTGCTTCAGAATCTGGGGACTATTGATACTGAGCGCTTTATTGCTGTCCTGATCAGGGAAAAATTTGATTACACCAAATGGCGCAGGAGTTATTTCGGGAGCACATCCGTGGCAGAGTTGAATGACGAGGCTGTGGCGTATGCTCAGGAGCACCCTTTTAAGGCCAAGAAGGAACAGCAGCCTATAGTCCGATAAGAACCTTGATACCGCTTCCCAATTGGGAGGCGGCTTTTTTTGTTTTGCGCCACGTTGACCCGTGTCGGGCTTTCAGATCGAGCTGGGGCGTTTCCTCGACCGGAGCGCTGAAGCCCCAACGTGGGGCAACGTGCGAGGAACGTGGGCAAACGTAAATGTCGGGCGCGGAAGCGTGGGAGCATGCAAAAAAGGCGGCATCCCGGAGCCTTTATTTCAGCGGGGAAGAATTCAGAAAACTTCCGCCTGCGATTCAGGCGGTTGTGCGCAGTCCGGATACTTTGCATCAGTGGGCCTCGATGGATGAATGGTCGCTGCAGCATTCTGTCGAACCGTGGTTTCTTCGGGCTTATGAGGATCAGATGGAAAGAGAATGCAGACTGAGACTCCTGCCGGGGGAGGGATGATCTTTCGGCAGCCCCGGTTTATAGCTTTTTTCAGCTGTGGCGGTCTGGAGCTTCCTTTGTTTAGCATTTCTATAATCATTTTAATTCGAATAATTCAAACATTTCCCCTTGATTATTTCATGGTTTTCAATTATAATGCACTTGGGAAAACGTTTTCCAAGAAAAATGCCATATGTAGAAGGGGGGAACAGAATGCGTTGATTACGATAAAAGATCTGGCAAAAATAGCGGGAGTTTCTGTTTCCACCGTTTCCCGGGCCCTGTCGAACAGCCGAAAGGTCACCCCTGACATCAAGGCGAACATAGAGAAAATCGCGAAGCAATACGGTTATACACCCAATACCGCCGCCCGGTCCCTGGTCAAAAAGGACACCAATGCCATCGGCATCGTCGTCACCAATTTGCATGATCCCTTTTTCCACGATTTGCTGATGGGTTTTGAAGCAGGCGCCGCAGAATGCGATTATCATATCGTTTTCTGCAGCACAATGGGACACAAAGAGAATGATATCGGATATCTGAAGTATCTGAGCAATGGCATCGTTGACGGACTGATCCTGTATGGAATTTATCGTTTTGACGAAGCGTTCATCAGGGAAATCCATACCACAGGCTTTCCCCTGCTTTTGATCGAAAATAAGATTGAAGGCCTGAACGTCAATGTTTTCACGGTGGATAATAAAAACGGCGTATATCATTCCGTGCAATATCTGTATCGGCGCGGCCACCGCCGCATTGCGTATATTGCCGGTATTCAGAACAAGCAAGTCTGTATTGACCGTCTGGAAGGATTCCGTATGGCAGCGACCGAACTAGGCCTGGCGGATTATCCGGAGTATACGATGATCCTTGAAAATTCTACAGATGACGCGATTGAATTTACAGACAGGCTTTTGGATATGGATGCAGCGGAAAGACCGACGGCCGTTCTCTGCTACGATGACGCAACCGCCGCGAAAGTAATCATGCGGGCCATGGAAAGAAACGTCCGCATCCCCCAGGATCTCTCCGTGATGGGATTTGACAGCCAGATCATTCCCCCGATGGGTTATAAAGGACCGGCCATTACCAGCGTTTCTCAGCCCCTTTACGATATCGCCTTTGACAGTGTTGTACAAATGTCCAGATATCTCTCCGGCCAGACAAAAGATATCATTGAACGGAAATATGAAACCAGGATTGATGAAAAGGAAACGGTCGCAGATTTCCCCGCATGTTAAGAATAATGTCGTTGATTTTACTGTCTTAAAACCTACTGTCGCTGATTAATCTGAATCATAAGACTCTTCATTTGATCGGCTGAAAGCCGAAGTCTTCTTTTACCCCGTTGGGCAAACGTTTGCCCAACAAAAAAAACCGGGCGAAGAGGCGTAAAAAATGACCAGAGAAATGTTCGTTTATCCATGGGATGCCTATGATGAAGGCCTTGAGGTATTCATCACGCATCTGCATGAAATGAAAATCAGCCACGTGTCCCTTGCTGTACTTTATCATCACGCAAGAATCCTGCTTCCCCATAATCCGGTCCGGAAGCTGCTACTTCATAAAGGCGGAAGCCTTTATGTTCCCTTTGATCCCGAATCCTACGGATTGATGAAACCGGATCAGGGAACCGCCGTTCCGGCCTCCTTCGTCACGGAACTGATCCAGCGCCTGAAACAGGAAGGGATTGGCGTCAGCGCCTGGTCCGTCCTGCTGCACAATTCGGTTCTTGCCCAGAAATTTCCGGCATTCGCCCTGGAGAATGTCTATGGGGACAGTTCCCCGAGCAATCTCTGCCCCTCAAACGAGGCTGTCGAGGATTATGCGGTTCAGGTTTGCAAGGACATCACAAAAGCTGGCTTTGACAGAATAGACGCGGAATCTCTGGATTATGCCGGTTTCCTCCACGGAGACCATCATGAAATGCAGGCCTATTCGGATACGGCCGCACTCAATCGATGGCTCGGATTATGCTTTTGTCCCGCGTGTATGAAGAAAGCCGCTGCCTTTGGGGTGGACGGAAAGAAGCTGAAATCCCAGGTTCGGAAGGCTGCGGACGCTCTTCTGAATTTGAAGCCGATTCCCCAGGTTGATCAGGCACTGCTGGAAGCCTATGACACTTTCCGCTGCGTGACCGTCACAAATCTGTTCCGTAGGGTCGAAGCCGAAACCGGTCTTCCGGTTTGTCCAATCGTATGGGCTGCCGGTGGAGCAAATCCGAAAGAGTCCGGCGTAGATCCGGAAAAAATCAAGCCACGGCAGATGATTCTTTGCTATCCGGCTTCCCCGGAGGATACATCATCTTTTCTTAGGCGGAATCAGGCTGCCCCTTCGGCAAAGACGGAAATCATCGGTGGAATACGTCTGATGAGCCCTCAGACAACCGATTCCTTCCAGGTGCTGATGTATGAGGATGCATACCGAAAAAACGGGATCGGCCATGTAATTTTTTATCAGTACGGGATGGCGCCAAAGCCTTTTCTCGATCAACTGAGCCTTTACGCGGAAGGAGGAGGATGCGGATGAATGTAGCGGTCATTGGCAGCGGAGAGATCGCGGAGCTTCACGCGGAAGCGCTCCGAAGAGCGGGAAGTCCATTCTCCTGCGCATACGATCTTTCTCCGGAGGCCTTACAGCGTTTTTGTGAGAAAACGGGAGCCAGGCCCAGAAGCTCATCCGGAAAAATCCTGGACGATCCGCTGATTGACGCCGTATATATCTGTACACGGCATGATTCCCACGCTTCGCTGGCCATGCAGGCGTTGAACGCCGGGAAAAAGGTTCTGCTGGAAAAGCCCCTGGCCATGTCCGCAAAAGATGCGGATCAGCTCGCACGGCATACGCAAATCGAGCATCTTCGGGTTGGTTACAATATGCGTCATACGCCGGCCATACGCCGCTTCCGTGAAATACTATCGAAAAATGCTGTCTGTGCCGAAAGCTTTGAGGCGCATATGATCTGCGCTCCGTTTTTCGGGGGCTGGGCAGGGGATCCCGAAACCGGCGGAGGCGTACTGGTCTGTGAAGGGTCCCACATGATAGATCTGATCGCAAACACCCTGGGAAGCCCCGTCGCCTCCGTTTTCGCCAGAACCCTTCACATGAGAACGGATCCAGAGCGGTGTCCCGATTATGCCTCCCTGATGGTCACGCTGGAAAACGGCGCGGTTGGAACCTTATTGCTGCATGATCAGGGGATATATCCGTATCATGTGGATCCCGGAGAAAAAATGGTCAGTCTTACGGTTTACAGCAGCCAAGGGACATACTCGGTGGAGGCATACGGCTCCGTATTTTACGGAAATAAACAGGGCTACTTTACGGAGAAGCCTGCCGCCGGATTGGACAGAATCACCGCCTGGGGATATGAGGAGCAGGCGAGGCTGTTTCTGAAGGGAAGTAAGCGTCTGTGTGATTATGCTGAAGCTTTCAGGACCGCACAAACCGTCGATGCGGCAAAAAGATCCGCCGCCGATCAAACGTGGGTCAGCCTGTAAACGAGACATCACGGAAGGATGATCATCATGACGATTCAGGAAAAGTACGGATTTAAGAAGGTATTGAATACCCGCGGCCCGGCCACGATTTTCGGCGCCGCGAAAGTGCCGGATGAGATTCGCCGCGATATCTACGATATTCTGGGGGAATCGGTGGAAATCCGGGATCTTCAGGCGCTTGTCAGCAAGGCGGTTCAGAAGCTGACAGGCGCGGAAGCGGGCTGTGCGGTTCACTGCACCTCAGCAGGCATGACCATCGCGACGGCCGCGGCCCTGACGGGTGATGATCCCGCAAAGATCAAAGCGCTCCCGGATATCACCTGGAACAAAAAGAAAGTCATTATTCAGAAAGGGCAGGTCACCGGAGCCGGAGATTGTCCCGTATGGCAGGTCATCAAAATATGCGGCGCCCAGTATGTGGAAATCGGCGAGGCGCTGGACTGCGCGTCCTTCCATCTGCAGTCTGCCCTGGATGAAAACACGGCGGCCGCCTTCTATATCATGGAGGATACCTTTGCGCCGAACCTGCTTCCCCTGGAAACCTTCGTGAAAATATGCCATGAGAAAAAAGTACCGGTGATCTGTGACGCAGCCTATCTGACGGATTTCCGAATGCTGGCGGAGCTTCAGGTGGATCTGGCGATTTACAGCGGCCACAAATGGCTCGGCGGATGCACCAGCGGAATCATCGCCGGACGGAAGGATCTGGTTCATGCCTGCTATCTGCAGGAAATGGGCATCGGGCGTCCCATGAAGGTCGGGAAGGAAGGCTTGATTTCCGTTCTCTCCGCGATTGATTACTGGCTGAACCGGGATGTTCAGGCCATTCGGAAAAGCCAGACAGCCATCGCCGAAGAGCTGATCAAGGAAGTGAAGGATATTCCCGGGGTCACGTGCCGGATGACCGAGTCCCTCTATTCTCCTTCGGTCCGCGTGACCATGGATATCGATGAAAAGCAGACCGGCATCTCCGCACAGGCCATCAACGACGATATGGCGCTGCAGAATCCTGTCATTATCACGGATGACTACTATATCAATCAAGGCCGCTTCATGTTCGATATGGCTTACCTGGATCCGGGGGACGGAGCCGCCATCGGAAGGATCATCCGGGAGTATATCAGCGGTGAGCGAATCCCCGGGGAATCCGGACGAAAGGTTCCCCGCCCCCGGCAGGACGTTCTCTATGAATGGTTCAATGGCTGGATGAATGAGAGGTAATCCGGATGAAGGCTGCGCTTTGCCAGAGGTTCCCGCCTCTGGCAGGACGTTCTCTACGAATGGTTCAATGGCTGGATGAATGAGAGGTAATCCAGATGAAGGTTGCGCTTTGTGGTTTCTCCCAGGGATACTACGCCGTGGAATATACGCGTTACCTGAGCGAAAAGAAAGGCATTATCATCTGTGGGGTCTGCGACCTGAATGAAGAGGACTCGTACATCCGTTCTTGCGCCTTCATCAGTGCGAAAGCCTTCGCCGATGAACTGGAGACTGAACTTCTTCATACAGTGGACGACGTCATCGCGGTCAAGCCGGATGCCGTGCTGCTGTGCTGCGAAACCGCGCAGCATACGGAACTGGCGGCCAGATTGGTTCGTGCGGGGATCCATGTGTTTGTATCCAAACCCCTCAGCTTTCGCGCCGATCAGGTGGATTCGCTGGCCCGGGCGGTTCCGAAGGATCGGGTGGTTCTCTGCGGCCAGCCCCTGCGGTATGAAACGGGTATCCAGGAGCTTGCGGGCAGGATTCGGGCAGGGGAAGCCGGCAGGATCTATTCCATTCGAATCCGCCTGTGTCATGAAGCGATGATCCATCAGGCCTGGGAGAGAGACCCCGCAAGAAGCGGGGGGCCCTTTGGAACCTATGGCATCTATCTGTTTGATCTGGCCCAGTGGTTTGCAGGCACCAGACTGAGGCGCCTGTATGCTTCGGGAATCAACGCGTGCACGCCGCAGATCGATGATCCGGATACGGTTTTCATCTTTGCGGAAGAAAACGGAATTCAGTTCAAGCTGGAACTGTTCAGCGCCGTCGGACTGAACATGCCGTTCATTCAGGCCGAAATCACCGGGGACCAGGGTCTTCTGCAAACGGACTATGCATGCCCGGCAAGCACACTGTATACAGACCATGGTGTTTATATGGGGTCTTATCGCACCTCTGACATGACCAAGGGGGAGATGGAGCATTTTCTCTCCTGTCTGAAAGGCAAAGCGGAGCCGGCCTGCGGAATTGAAAGCATGCGATATATCGCGCGCTGTATCGAAGCGGCACGGGTCAGCATGAGAACCAACCAGTTTGTCGCCGTCTGGGAGGCATGAATATGGAAAGGATCAGTTGTGCGGTCATCGGGTACGGCTGGGCCGGCCATAGGCATACGGAGGCTGTTTTTCAGAGCAAATGGGCGGAGCTGGCGGCCGTGGTCGATGTAAACCCCGCAGCCCGGCAGCAATGCGCCGCAAAATACCATGTTCCGGTTTTTGAATCGGTGGAGGAAGCGCTTGAAAAGACGAAGATCCATACGGCCATAGTCGCTACGCTTCCAACCACCCATGCGCGGCTCTGCGAAGCGCTGATCCGCAGGGGAATCCACGTGCTGTGTGAAAAGCCGCTTTCCAGGGATTCCCTGGAAATTGAAAGGCTTGCGCTGCTGGCTGATGAAACCGGCGTACGACTGGGGGCAGTCTTCAATCAGCGGTACGGTTACGCCGTGCAGATGGCCAGAAAGCTGCTGGCGGAAGATGATTCGCCGCGGCAGCTGATCACGGCCTCCATGTATCAGAATTTTCCCAAAGCACCCTCCGGCCATTTTGACAGCATGTACCTGCTCACGGACTCCTGCTGCCATCTGCTGGATCTGATGACGTATCTTGCAGGCCCGGTTGAGGACGGGATCGCCGTCGGAACGAAAAATGAGCACGGGATTCTCTCCAATGTGGCGGCTTCCCTGAGATTCCGAAATGGCTGTATCGGAACCATGACCCATAGTATTTACGGTGGCGCGCTGGATACACAGCATCCCTTTCAGCAGATCGATATCCATACTTCGAAGGCCCGCTACAGCCTGGAAAACTGCAACGGCCGTCTGACTGTCTACCCCCACAGTTCAGACGCCCGCATGGTGTATGAGCCATCGGCCTTTGTGCGAAAGGATTATGACAGCACCCTGACGGACGCCTGTGAGGATTTTTTGAAAGCCATTGCCCTGAACGAGCCGTTGCCGGCCTCAGCACAGGATGCATGGAATAATATGCGTATCATCGAGCGACTGGGCTCCTCGATTGTCTACGGATCATAAGAATAAGGGAAAGGAGGGCAGTAAGGTTTCCATCTTCTGGAGTGATTCCAGGGAAAAGCCGGGGGATTCCAGGAAAGAACGGAGAATCTCGAAAAACCGGAAAACGTCTGTCCTGCGGCGCGGTTTAAAAAAATGGCCCCGCAGGGGTTTCCCAAAGACAATACTGAGAAAGGAAGGTAAAAAAATGAAAAAGGTTGTCAGTCTGGTTGTCGCCCTCGTCATGTGTCTTGCGCTTTTCAGTTTTGCTTCAGCTGAAGACAAGATCACGCTGCAGTTCCAGTATATCGGCGGCACCGTGCCCGCGCAGGATGGCGTCATCAACGACGCGATCCGGGCCTTCAACGAAGCCAATCCTAACATTGAAGTACAGCCTATTTACATCGACTGGGGCAACGGCCATTCTCAGTACTACAATGCGGTCATGGCCAAAACCGCGCCTGATATCGCCATGCTGGGCGGAACCTGGTGCGTAGAGTTTATGGAAATGGGCGAACTCTCCCCCATCGCGGACTATGTTTCTCAGGAACTGATCGACACCTTTATTCCCTCCGGTTTTGACGTCATGACCGGCAGCGACGGCACCATTTACGGCCTTCCCTGGGACGGCTGCACATGGGGCGTGATCTATCGCACGGACCTGTTCGAGCAGGCCGGCATTGAAAAGCTTCCCACCACCTGGGACGAGCTGCTGGAAGCCGGTGCGAAAATGAAGGATATCGGAAAGTATCTGCTGACCGTTTCCTGCAACGGCGCCGAAGTGGATGACTATTATCTGCCCTTCCTGTGGCAGGCGGGCGGTGAAGTATGCCATCGTGATGAAAACGGCAAATGGGTCAGCTCCATGAATTCCCCGGAGAGTCTGGCCGCCGCCGAGTTCTATCTCAAACTGGTGGAAGAAGGATATATGCCCAAGGAAATCGTCGGCATGGATGCCGAAGCCTGCCTGAACTCCTTTACCGCCGGCGATACCGCCATCATCGTGGCCGGCATGTGGAATATCGCGACGCTGGAAAACATCCCCGAGATGGAAGGCAAATGGAAAACCGGCAATATGTGGGCAGGCCCCGGTGGAGCGGCCGCGCTAAGCTATCCCAACACGGTTCATATCTCCGCTTCAAGCGCCCACAAGGAAGAAGCCGGCAAATTCCTGCAGTTCTTCTATGACAACGGATATTATGATCAGTATACCATTACCTCCGGCGTATTCTCCTTCACAAAGACTTTCGCTGATTCTGAATATGCTCAGGATCCCATGCTGGCGCCCTTCATTCAGGATTCCGCCGTCGGCCGCAACCGTCCCGCCACCAGCAAGTATGAGGAGTTCCGCTCCATGTACTTCAATCCCGGCGTGCAGTCCATGGTGGCCGGCGAGCTGAGCCCTGCTGACTTCTGCGTCCAGATGGAAGAAGCTTTCAACAGTCTGCACGAATAATCCTGTAAATATGAAAAGAGGTCCTGCCATGGCTTTAGCCATGGCGGGACCCCGGAAAGAAGGGAGGCGGATGGATCCATGATTGACCTGCTGATTCATCGGGCGTCAATCTATGACGGTTCGGGAAACAAGCCATATATCGGTAGCATCGGAATTTGCGGCGGCTATATCGTGTATGTATCCGCCGATCCCGAAGCATCCATAGAGGCGGCGGAGGTGATCGATGCCGGCGGGCTCGCCGCCTGCCCCGGCTTTGTGGATACCCATACCCATTCCGATATGATGCTGCTGCACGACGGCCGAGCCGGTTACTCTCTTCAGCAGGGCATAACCACCGAAATCATCGGTCAGGACGGATTATCCTATGCTCCCATGTCCGTCAGCCATTTGAAAGAATATGCTCCCTATATTAAGGGATTGAACGGCCTGCCCGAAGACGTGAATCTGGATTTCAGCACCGTGGGACAGTATCTGGAAAAATATCACGGCAAAGTTGGCGTCAATGTGGCCTGGCTGGTCCCCCACTGCGCCCTTCGCATGGAAACTGCCGGATTTGAAAACCGTCTGCTGACCGATGAAGAGATTGCCCGCGCCGGAGCCATGGCAAAACAGGCTGTGCTTGAGGGGGCCTGCGGGTTTTCCACGGGATTGAGCTACTATCCGGGCTCCTTCAGCGATACCCGCGAAATCATTGGAATATGCGCCTCCGTTCGGGAAGCGGATGGCATTTATGTGACGCATCTTCGAAGCGTGTTCAGGGAAAAACCCTTCAATCCTGTTTTGGAAGCGCTGGACATCGCGCGGCAAAGCGGAATCAAGCTGCATTTTTCTCATTTCAGAACCGGAGGGCCCACCATCGGCCATGCTGATCAGCTGCTGGATCCGATAGACAAAGCCGTTCAGGTAGGAATGGATATCACGCTTGAAATGTATCCATATCCTTATGGCGCTTCCTATGCGCCGATGTTCGTCCCCATGTGGGCCAATGACGGCGGGATGAAAAGAATCCTGGAACGTCTGAATGATCCCGTAACCCTGAATCGGATCGCGAATGAAATCGATCGTGATTTCCCCGCCTTTGACGGGATCATTACCTATGCCGCCAACACGCCCGCCCTGGAAGGCCGCATGTTCTCGGAGCTGGCGGAAAGCCGGGGAATAACAAAAGGAAAAGTGATCGCTGAACTGCTGAAAACAGAGGAGCTGGCCCTCAGCTTTCATGATCCGGACCCGCAGCTTTCGCGGGAGATGGAAACGCTGTTTGAGAAAGACGTCCTTTCCATGCTGAACAGGCCCTATTATATGGTTGGTTCGGATGGCATCAGAGTCGGTTCATGGCCGCATCCCCGGGGCTGCGGTTCCTTTGCGAAAATCTGGAGAATTGCCCGGGAGCATGGGTTCCCGTACGAAAAACTGGTGGAGCGGCTGTCTGCCCTCCCCTGCCGGCGGTTTGGCCTGGAGAAGCGCGGCATGATCCGTGAGGGCTGGCATGCGGATCTGATTTTGCTGGATCCGGAAGCTTTCAGGGACCGGGCAACGGACGCTGAACCCTTTACACCGCCGGAGGGACTGAAATACTGCTGGGTCAACGGAGTGAAGGCAGTCAGCGATGGAAAGATGACGGAATCACTTTCAGGCCAGATCCTGAAATACAGGCAGCAGTAACAGGGAGGGAAGCTTATGGGGAAACAGAAGCACATGCTGAGCAGAAGGCGCAGCAGAACCGCGTATTTGCTGATTTTTCCTGGTGCCTTTCTGATTACGGTGATTCTTGTATATCCTCTGTTAAGAGGCATCGTATCCAGCTTTTTCAAGTCTCCGCCTGGGAGTCTTGATCTGGCTGAGTTCGTGGGCCTCAAATATTACAGGGACGCATTCAAGGATACCATATTTATCAAGTCCATTCGGAACAGTATCATCTGTACGGTTGTCATTGTGGCCGGTCAGTATCTGATCGGTCTGATCACCGCGCTCCTCCTGAACAAAAGCTTTCGAGGCCGCACGATTTTCAGAAGCATGGTACTGATTCCCTGGGTGGTGCCCGGAATCGCCGCGGCCATGACCTGGAAATGGATGTATTCCAGTCAGTACGGTATTGTCAATTATATGCTGCAGGGGCTGAAGCTGATCGACAAAGGCATCGACTGGCTGGGCAATTCCCGCTATGCCATGGCCAGCATTATGGTGACCTCCATCTGGAAAGCCATCCCTTTCATGGCCATCGTGCTGCTGGCAGCCCTGCAGAGCATTGACACGACGCTGTACGAAGCGGCCAGGGTGGATGGGGCTTCCTCCTGGCAGTGCTTCAGGCATATTACGCTGACCGGAATCAAGGACGTCAGTCTGACCACGATCCTGCTGGAAGTCATCTGGACCTTCAATCAGTTCGATCTGGTCTTTAATATGACCAAGGGCGGTCCCTCCAACACTACCCTGATCATTCCGGTCTACACCTATCTGTCGGCCGTCAGCTTTTTCCAACTGAACAAGGCCGCGGCTATCGGAGTCATCGGGCTGGTGTTTGTGGGAATCTTCGCGGTCTGGTATATCGTCCGCAGCAATCGAGGTGAGATAGATTGAGTAAAACAGCAGTCAGGGTGGCCCGAAAAAGCGGGATTTATCTGGCCCTCGGTGTCATTTCTCTTTTCCTTGTCTTCCCGTTTATCTGGATGGTATCTACTTCTCTGAAAACCCGTGCTGAAATGTTTGCTCCTGTTCCAACCTTTTTTCCGCGCGCAGTCACCTTTGATAATTATCTTTCCATGTGGAATGAATATAAATTCTATAACTACTTCCGGAACAGCCTGATTGTTTCCAGCGGGACTACCGTCATTTCCCTGCTGTTCTCCACCTTCCTGGCCTATGGGATTTCCCGGTTCCGCTTCCGCGGAAGAATTGTGATCTATGATCTGATGATTCTGACGCAGATGTTTCCCACGTCTTTGCTGATCATTACCATTTATGTAACCTTTGCGCAGATTGGACTCATCGATTCCATCATCGGGCTGATCATCTCCTACTGCACCTTTGCCATCCCCTTTGCGACACTCATGCTGAAATCGTATTTCGACGGACTGCCGGTTGAACTGGAAGAAGCAGCCGCGATTGATGGCTGCGGTACGGTGCGTACAATCTTTAAAATCGTATTGCCAATTGCGGCTCCCGCGGTCGCAGCCATGGGCCTGTTTTCCTTTATCCTGGCCTGGCAGGAATTTATGATGTCCCTGACCCTGATCCGAACCACTGAATTCAGAACCCTGTCCGTCGGAATTGCACTCATGGTCGGCAATCGTGATATCATGTGGGGCCCTTTGATGGCAGGAACGGTTTTAATCACCATGCCCGTTGTGATTTTATTCATCTATTTCCAGAAGTATCTTGTTACGGGTATGACCATGGGTGCGGTGAAGGGATAAATAATTGTACGGGGAAACCAAATAACGCGGCCGGTTTGAAGTGGTAAGATAAAACTGGACACGGAGGGGGTAGAAATTGGACACCAACC
>CAZMFY010000031.1:0-17367 GCA_964565635.1 uncultured Oscillospiraceae bacterium | reverse complement strand
AGCTATAAGCTTTCCCGAACCCCACGCCTAGCGTGGGGTTTTATGAATACAAAAACGCGTTCCCGTGATGATCATCATCACGGGAAACGCTGCGGGGTGACAGAATTGTCTGTGCGCTTTACTGGGCGGAAGCCGCGGCGGCCTCCATGGCTTCCAGCGCCTTCCGGCGGCGCTCCGCCACGATGGGAAGCTCCACGAAGGGAACCACGCCCCTGACCGCGTCCTTCGGCTGAATCCGAGCATCCTCATGATCCGTATCCAGCAGCAGATACCTCCGGTTGCCCATACCCAGCTCTTCCATATAGCTCAGCTGCCGGTGGCCGTGCCGGCTTTCGATCCGCTCCCGCAGGGCGGCGCTGTCCTTATCCTCCAGCGCATAGACCAGGTCAATGCAGGCCTGATCCACCGCCAGAATATCCGTGGATGCCAGGATGCCCACGTTGGGGGTGACCACCTGCTCCGCCAGGCAGCCCTCGCAGTCGCAGGAAACGGACATGTTCCGCATCACGTTTACAAAGCAGATATGTTTTCCGAAATAGTCGACGGTCGCCTTGGTGGATTCCGCCATCCGCTCCATCAGCTCCTCCATGTCCACGCTCCAGGCCAGCTCCGGGTCCTCGCTGTTCCGGGCGTGAATCATGCGCTTGCCGATCTTCCCGTCGGCGCATCCGATGCCGATATTCTTGTTGCTTCCGCCAAAGCCGCCCATGGTGTGCCCTTTGAAATGGGTCAGCACCACCAGGGAGTCATACTCCGGCAGGCTCTTTCCCACGGACATATGGTCAAACCACTTGCCGCCCTTCACGGGCAGATCCGCCGTGCCGAACTCGTCCGTAATGTCCACCGGGCAGAAATTCCAGCCGTTGATCTCCAGGGTTTTCCGGTGTTTCTCCGTGGTATCCCGGTCTCCCTCGTAAAAGGTGTTGGTTTCCACGATGACAGCCTCCGGAAGATCCGAAGCCATCAGCTTCTTCACCCATTCGGCGGGGATGATATTGGGGCCGTACTGTTCTCCCGTGTGCAGCTTCACGGCGACTTTTCCGCCGATCTGCCCGTTCACCCGGCGGTAGAGCTTTCGCAGCCCCTCCGGAGAGAGATCCCGGGTAAAATATACGATGGATTCATTTCCCTTCCGCTCCTCGTAGGGGGTATACCGCTCCCCGCCGGAGCCGGGCGTTTTCATTTCGCTCATGATGATGTTCCCTTTCCTTTTCCTTTCCTGCGCCGCGATGACCGCATCGCGGCAGCTGCCGTTGCTGTACAAAAATATTATACGGGTTTTGGGCCGGACTGCAAGGGAAATCTCACGGCAGGCAAAGCACATCACACGGATGGGACGCAGGTCGCACATGGATCGCCCGTTTCCCGTCTTTCCCCGGCAGCTTCTCCTTTTTTCCGACCTGTCCCATTGACGAAAGGAAGGGGAGCGGGTAAACTCCCCTATGCGGTTTCCCACCGGAAACCGACTTGGAAGGAATGACGGAGGAAAAGCCGTGCTGAAACGGTATCTGGGGGATAAAGGATTTTACCGCGCGGTCCTGCGGCTGCTGCTGCCCATCATCGTGCAGCAGTTTATCTCCAGCTTTGTGTCCCTGCTGGACAATGTGATGGTCGGCCGTCTCGGGACGGAGGCCATTTCCGCCGCTTCCATCGCCAATACGGTGCTGAACGTGTTCATGCTGGCCATTTTTGGCGGGCTGAGCGGCATCAGCATCTTCGGTGCCCAGTTTTTCGGGCGGGGGGATATGGACGGCATGCGCCATACCTTCCGGCTGAAGCTGATGTTCAGCGCGCTCTGTACCCTCATCGCCGCCGCCGTTTATCTGCTTTGGGGCGAGCATTTCATCCACAGCTTCCTGCTGGGGGGAAGCGACGGCGGAGACCTGGCCCTGACCCTGCGGGAAGGGGTCGGATACCTTCTGGTCATGCTCTGGGGCATCGGACCCTTTGCCTTTGTGCAGTCCTATGCCAGCACCCTGCGGGAAACCGGGGAAACGGTGGCGCCCATGGTCGCCGGGGTCTGCGCCATCGTGACAAACCTGTGTCTCAACTGGGTGCTGATCTTCGGCCATTTAGGCGCCCCCGCCCTGGGGGTTCGCGGCGCGGCCATCGCTACGGTGATCTCCCGGTACGTTGAGCTGGGCATCGTGGTGTTCCACGCCCACCGCCATACGCAAAAATATCCCTTTATCTCCGGGGCGTACCGGCGGCTGTATGTGCCGGGTCAGCTGATCCGCCGGGTGGTGCCCACGGCGGCGCCCCTGCTGGTGAACGAGATTCTCTGGTCCCTGGGCATGACCTATATCAACCAGCTCTATTCCAGCCGGGGGCTGAACGCGGTCGCCGCTCTGAATATCACCGGAACCGCCTGGAACCTGTTCTGCGTCATCATGTTCGCCATGGGCAGCGCCGTTTCCATCATGGTGGGGCAGCGGCTGGGCGCGGGCCAGCTGGAGGAAGCCAGAGACGTGGACCGGAAGCTGATCTTCCTGACGGAAGCAATCCATATCGTGATCGGCGCAGCCATGATCCTGACCGCTCCTTTCGTCCCCCTGCTGTATAACGTAGGGCAGGAGGTGCGGGATCTGACGAGGCAGATGCTGGTGATTGCGGGGCTCTCTCTGCCCCTGCACTCCTTTGCCCATGTATGCTATTTCACCATCCGGTCCGGGGGAAAGACGGTGATCACCTTTCTCTTTGACGCGGTATATACCTGGACGGTGACCGTACTGCTGGCCTTCCTCCTGACCCGCTTTACATCCATGTCCATCCTGCAGATCTATGCCTGCGTGCAGTTTATCGATATCATCAAGCTGGTGATCGGCCTAATGATGCTGCGCAGCGATTTCTGGGCGCAGAATGTGGTTTCGGAACTGTGAAACCCGCGGCCGTTTCTCCGGCCTCCGCCGCGCTTCTGTGAAGCGCAGCCTTTTTTTGTAAAGTCCCAGGATACTTGAACACACATCCGTGTTTCGCGCTTCTTCCGTAAAGGGTTTGCCGTAAGCGTAAAATGAGGACCGGTCTATGAGATACAGCCCTTCTGAATAAGGAGATCACCATCTTTCCGCGGAAGAATAAGGGATTGCGTTCCCTTCCGCAAAATGGTATAATCCCCTCAACTCCTTTAGCGATTCAAAAAAAATAAAGAAAGGTGGTACTTCTCATGTCTTCCCAGCAGAAGAAGATTCCCGTCAGGATGCTGATCGTCTCCCTGGCCATTGTGCTGTGCTTCAGCTTCCTGGCCAGCCTGTTCAATACGGGGCTGTTTTCCGTCAGCGTTTCCCGCATCAGTTTCGATACGGATAACGGAACGCTCAGCGGCCTGCTTTACATGCCCAAAGGCGCTTCTGACACCGCACCGCGGCCGGCGGTTATTGTCACCCACGGCTATCTGAATTCCGCGGAAATGCAGGATGCCAACGCCATCGAGCTGAGCCGCCGGGGCTTCGTGGTGCTGGCGCTGGACATGTATGACCACGGCCACAGCGACATCAACGAATCGGCCTATGAGCCTTATGCCCCTTACGGCGCTTTCCTGATGACCTGGGCGCCTTTCTGGATCAATTCCATGAACGACGCCGTCCAGTACATGTATGATCAGCCCTATGTGCTGAAGGACGCGGCAGGAAACGGCATGATCGGCGTCACCGGCCACAGCATGGGCGGCTTCTCCAGCACCATGGCCGTCTCCATGGACGAGCAGGCCTACGCCGCCAGCGGCATCCGCCGGATCCGGGCCAACCTGACGGAGGGCAGCGACTTCAGCTATTCCGGCATCTTCGGGGTCACGGTGGAAGTCTTTGATCAGGCCGGCGGCGGCCGCTTCCTGGGAAAGGTCGCGGCCCAGTATGACGAATTCTTCTTCAACGCGCCGGATGCCCCGGAGGGCACCGTTCGCCGGAAGAATTACGTGGCAACGCCGGACGGGCTGACCTTCCTGCAGCAGGAAAGCGCCCAGGCCGACACCTGGTATGACACCAGCGACGGAGGCCGCCGGATTATCTATCAGCCGGCGCAGACGCACCCCTGGAATCACTTCTCCAAAACCACAACCGCAGACGCCATCGATTTTTATACCACCGCCTTTGCGGGCATGGAGGGAATCACCGCCATCGACGCGAATGACCAGCTCTGGCCCTGGAAGGAAGCCTGCGAATGCGCGGCGCTGGTCGGGTTTATTCTGTTCCTGCTGGCCGTTGCGAAGACGCTGATCGCCCTGCCCTTCTTCTCCGGCGCGGACACGGGCTCGCTGCGGGTGCAGAAGCGCGCCGTCGGCAGCGCCCGCTGGGGAGGGCTGGTCATTACTATCATCGCCATTCTGCTGCCGGCCATCCTGTTCGAAACCCTGTACGGCTGGGATCCGGCTTCCGCGGGCATGACCGTGGTCTTCTGGGCCGCCATGGCGCTGGGGCTCTGCGGATGCATCGTCGGCATCGGCTTCTTCTCCAAAACCGGTGAAAAGAAATATCTCCTCGGCGGCTGCTTTGCCCTGGCAGCCGGCGGGGTGCTGGCGCTGCTGAGCAAAATGAGCCTCTATACGGAGAGCACCGTCTGGACCGGCCCGGTGGTCAACGATATCGGCAAGTGGACCGTGGGATGCACGCTGATCTCTCTGCTGATCATGAGCCTGGTGTTCCTCTTCATCAAAGGAAAGAGCGGCGCCACCCTGATCGATTACGGCGTCACCTTCAAGCCCATGGCGATCCTGGGCGGCCTGTGCACCGCGGTGGTTTCCGTCGGCGCGGCCTATGCCCTGCTGTATCTGGTGGATCTGATCTTTAAGACGGACTTCCGGATCTGGACCTATGCCTATAAAACCTTTGACGCCAACATCCTTCCCGCCATCCTGCGGTATCTGCCGACCTTCCTGGCCTTCTATATCGTCAGCTCCGCTTCCATCTGCATCAATACGAATACGGAAGGGCTCCAGGGCTGGAAGGGCTATTGCGTCGCCATCCTGCTGAACGCGGGCGGGGCCATCATCTGGCTGATCCGCCAGTATGCCACCCTGTTCGCCACCGGCGTGGCCGCCCATCCCGGCGCCGCCCTCAGCGGAATCGTGATGGTGGCCATGGCCTTCACCCTGACCACCGCCGCCTGCATCAGCCGGTACCTGTACAAGCGCACCGGAAACATCTGGACCGCCGCCTTTACCAACGGCCTGCTGATGACCATCATGACGGTGGCCAACACCACCATCTTCTACAAGTAATCCCTGTACCGCGTCATATGCCGAGTTGACCGGGAGGCTTCCATTCGGGCCGAGGGAGTCCCCCCGCAGCATGCCGGTATCCCGATTATCAAAAGCGCCTCACGGAGCATGATGCTCTGTGAGGCGCCTTTATTTTGCTTTATTGCAGCTCACTGACTGACGGTTAAGTCCCGAACCCATTTATATTTTCGATAGTGCGCCATCACCCAGGGGATCTTTCCCACCTCATCCAGGCAGGTGCACGCGTAGATCATCCATACGGGCCAGTGGAAGATGAAGGTTCCCAGGGCCGCCAGGGGCAGCGCCACCCCCCACATCATGACCGCCAGGCTGTACAGGTCAAACAGGGTGTCCCCCCCGGCGGTAAAAACGCCGTTGATGGTAATGGTATTCACGACCCTGCCGATGGTATAGACAGCCATGACGGCCATCATCGCCCGGAGATATCCAAGGGCCGTGTCATTCAGATGCACAATGCGCAGCAGCAGGGGGGTCAGGACCAGCATCACCAGGCTGGTGGCCAGGCCGACCGGATAGCTCAGGCGAACCAGCCGCTGCCCGTACAGCCTGCCCCGCTCAAGATGCCCGGCGCCCAGTTCATTCCCAACCAGGATTCCGCCGCCGCTGGCCAGCCCGTTGCAGAGGCAGCAGACCAGTTCAATCACGGAAGAAGCGATCGAATTGGCCGCCGGCGCGTCCTGATCGATATGGCCCATGAAAGCGCTGTAAGCCGTGTAACCGACAGCCCAGAGCATGCCCGCCCCCAGCAGCGGCAGCATGCAGCGGTAATAGTCCCGTGAAAGCCGGGGATCTTTGTGCAGCGCGTCTCTCAGGTCAGGACGGATATGCCCCCTGCGGAAGGAAAGGCCCACGGCCCATCCGGTTTCTATCATCCGGGCGATCAGGGTTGCGGCAGCGGCTCCCCGAACCCCCATACGGGGAGCTCCCAGCAGGCCGAAAATCAGCACGGCGTTCAGGACGATGTTGATCACAACCGCCGCGGAGCTGATCGCCGCTGTTTCCGATGCGTGCTCGCTGATCTTGAGCAGCGCGAGATAGCTCTGGGACAGGCCTGTCAGCAAATAGCTCCAGGCGGCAATCCGCAGGTAGCCGGAGGCGATTCCGATCAGTTCCGGATCATTCGTAAAGGCCAGCATGATTCCTTCCGGAAAGAATTCGCAGATCACGAAAAACAGGATGGCGCAGAACCCGTTCAGCCGCAGCGCGATGCCGAAAAGCCGGCTCATGGCCCGGGTGTCCTTCCTGCCCCAGTACTGTGCGCCCAGCGCCACCAGCGCGGCTACAAAGCAGGACATCAGCATGTTCTGCACGAACTGAATCTTCGTGGCCAGGGAAACCGCCGCCATGGCGTTTTGCTCCAGCGCCCCCAGCATCAGCGTGTCCGCCACCCCGACCGCGGACAGCATCAGGCTCTGCGCCGCGATGGGCAGCGCCAGGCGCGCAAGGCTGCAAACAAATTCCCTGTCCTTCCATAAATTCCGCATGTTTTCGAAGACCTCCGGGTCATTCAATCGTTGCGCTTCCGGCGTCCGGCCGGGAAATGCAGGGGTCATTCTAAATCGAAATTCCGTTTTGATCAATCCCTCCGGCTGCGGATCGCCCTCCAGGCTTCTGTCCCGTAAAGCCATAAGGATCATCCCGCTAGCGGTCCTCCGCGCCGAAGAACCGTCCCCAAAGGGAAAAGCGCCGCAGGATCCGGCGGCCGTTCCGGGCCCCGGGGATCGTCTCCCGTACGCAAAGATTTACATTTTCTGATCAGAAGCGTATATTATAGCAGTAATCCTCAGGAGCCGGAATCCATAAGGCGGCAGCCATTCCGCATAAAAAAAAACGGGGTGCCTTTCTGCATGCGTCCCCCGTTTTTCGGTCAGCGGCCCGCTTTATGACCGGGCAGAAGTTTCAGCCTGATGTTTTTCTCCGCGGATCCTTCGAGCATGGAACAGAACCTGATGAAATCTTAAATCTGGGAGGAAAAAGCATTGACGCTCTTTCAGGGAAGGCCGGATTCGGAGGAAGGAAGGCTTTCGAGAGAATTGCGGACCTACGATTTCCTCGACCGGCTCGGCATCCATTATTTCCGGACGGATCATGAACCGGCGGATCATATGGAAGCATGCGCCCGCATTGATGCGGTGCTGGGTGTGGTCATCTGCAAAAATCTCTTTCTGTGCAATCGCCAGAAGACAGATTTTTATCTGCTGATGATGCCGGGAGACAAAAAATTCAAAACAAAAGAGTTTTCAAAGCAGATCGGCACAGCCCGGCTCTCCTTTGGGGAACCGGCGGACATGCTGAAATATCTCGACATCGAGCCCGGCGCCGTCAGCATCATGGGGCTCATGAACGATTCGGAGCATCGGATCAGGCTTTTTATCGACGAGGATGTGCTGAAGGATGAATATATCGGCTGCCACCCCTGCGTCTGCACCTCAAGCCTGAAGATTCGGACGGATGATATGCTTCGCCTGTTCCTCCCCGCCACCGGCCACAGCTATGGCGTAGTCAGTCTGCGGGGAGAAGACTGACCCGATCCTACTGGGCAACGTCAAAATCCTGATGAATCTTTACGATTTCAAGGCTGGCATTCAGGGTAATGGTCGTTGCGTAAAAGTCAAAGCCGATGCTGTATTCTTCCTTTTCTGCCTTTGCCTGCAGGATGCCTTCCAGCCCTTCCGTGATGATTGGCTCAGCCTCCAGGTCGGGATCGGAATAGTCCTCATAGATGATCCCTTCCGCGGCGGGAAGATGCACAATGGCAACGGCCTTCATGAAAATACGGTCGTCAGAGGTGCTGCGGGCAATCAGATCATCATCGTCCTCATAGGATTCTTCGAAGTAAATTTCCTCGCCGTCCTCGCATTGGAAAACTCTGGTTCCGCCCTGGTTCACTTCTTCCAGGATCCGGTACAGCCGCCCGCCCGCAAGAATGCGGTCTCCCACGGCGAGGGCTCTGACATCGTCCTCATCGTATCGGTCGTTTTCATATACCGTAACCGTGAAGGTTTTATCCTCCGCGTCATATTCGCCTACCGTAGCATGAACCGTTTTCCCCGCCAGCTTTTCGATTTCCGTGTCCTCGGGCTCCAGCATTCCGGCGAAAGCCAGGGATGCCGCGCAAAGCAGCAGCGCGGTCAGCAGCAGCGATATCATTTTTTTCATGGTCTGATAACCTCCTTAATATATATTTATTTCAGCAGGAATGCCATGAATCCTGCTGCATGATGATACGTTTTGCCGCGGGGGGATGGCACTTTTTCCCGCTTCCTTATTTCGCCGTCCGTTTCCCTTATGCACTGTTTCCGGCCGTCAGGCCCCGGCCGCGCTCCGCTCATCCCGGCCCGGTGCGCGGATGCTGAAAGCGTGCCGCCAAGAATACGATTGACCGGAAGCAGGCTTTTGGGATATGATTTCTCTGAAAAAGCAGCGCACGCCCACAGCAGGAATCATTCACATAAACTTCCGGAGAAGGAAAGGAGAAAAAAGATGGAACTGGAGCACATGATTCACGGCGATATGCCCGGGGACCGCATCGCAATCGAGCAGGGGCACAGGGACAAGGCACAGAAAATCTATCCGGTGCTGCGGAAAATGATTGAGGCGGATAAAACCGTCGTCTGCGTCTGCGGGGGCAGCGGCGTTGGGAAGAGCGAGATCGCTTCCCTGCTGGCCACCCGGCTCACGGAGGACGGGATCAAAACCTATGTGATGAGCGGGGATAATTATCCCCACAGGATTCCTTCCGAAAATGACGCGGAGCGGGAACGGGTCTACGCGGAAGGCGGGCGGGAAGCCCTGGAGAATTACCTGGGAACCCCTCAGGAAATCGACTTCGAGCTGGTAAACCGGATCCTGGCCGAATTCAAGGCCGGAAGCAGTCCCATTGCGCTGAAGCGCATGGGGAGAACGAAGGAAGAGCTCTGGTTTGACCAGGTGGATTTCTCCGATACCCGGGTTCTGATTCTGGAATGGACCCACGGGAACAGCGATTTCCTGTCGGAAGTGGATATTCCGATCCTGCTGAACTCCACCCCGGAGGAGACGCTGGCTCACCGCAGAGCCAGAGCACGGGATAAAGGCGTGGACAGCCCCTTTACCACCATGGTTCTGGAAATCGAGCAGGAAAAGCTGAAGCGTCAGGCCCATAAGGCGAAGCTGATTGTCAGCAAGGCGGGGGACCTGATCTCCTATGCGGATTATCAGAAGCTGATGGGGGTGTGAAAGATGGCGGAAATCAACTGGAAGCCCATGCTGAACCTGTACCCGGACAGCCTGGGCCCGTGTCTTTCCGAGGCTGTGGCGTTTCTTTCCCGGGAGGAGCTGAAGGGCTGCTTCGGCTCCGTGTATGTGCTGCCCAGCCTGTATCATTCCGACCTGGACCGTGGCTTCTGCGTCGTGGATTATGATCTGAACGAAGCGCTGGCACGGCCGGAGGATCTGGACGCGCTGAAGCGGCTGGGGCTGGATCTGAAGCTGGACTTTGTGCTGAACCACGCCTCCGTTCAGTCGCCGCAGTTCCAGGCGCTCCTGAAAGAGGGAGAGAACTCCGAATACCGGGATTTCTTTATTGACTGGAACCGTTTCTGGGACGGATGCGGCGAAATGACGGAAGCGGGATACATCCAGCCGGAGGAAAAATATCTGAAGGATATGTTCTTCCGCAAACCCGGGCTGCCCATTCTGATGGTTCGCTTTCCGGACGGCCGGGAGGTGCCCTACTGGAATACCTTCTACCAGAAGGTCTGGGAGGAAAACGGAGAGCGGAAGTATCTGGGCCAGATGGACCTGAACATCCGCAGCCCGAAGGTCTGGGACTTCTATGAGGAAACCCTGCGGAAGCTGGCTTCCTACGGCGCGAAAATCATCCGGCTGGACGCCTTTGCCTATGCGCCTAAAACCCCGGGCAAGCGCAATTTTATGAACGAGCCGGAAACCTGGGAAACCCTGGCTCGGGTGAAGAAGCTGGCGGATCGGGAGGGGCTGAGTCTCCTGCCGGAAATTCACGCCACCTATGAAGAGCAGGTATACGGAAAAATCGCCGGGCAGGGCTATATGACCTATGACTTCTTCCTGCCGGGACTGATCCTGGACGCCATCGAAAACCGGACCGGAGCCTTCCTGGCCGCTTGGGCGGAGGAACAGATCCGCCGCGGCATCCGCACGGTCAATATGCTGGGCTGCCACGACGGCATCCCCCTGCTGGATCTGAAGGGGCTGCTGCCGGAGGAGCGGATTCAGGGGCTGATCGATCTGACCGTGGAGCGGGGCGGATATGTCAAAAACCTTCACGGGGCAAAGAATATGTATTACCAGGTCAACGCCACCTACTTCAGCGCCTTGGGAGAGTCCCCCGAGAAAATGGCCCTGGCCCGGGCGATTCAGCTCTTCATGCCCGGGAAACCACAGGTCTGGTATCTGGATCTGCTGTGCGGCAAAAATGACTATGCCGCCATGGAGCGGGCCGGAGAAGGCGGCCACAAGGAGATTAACCGGACTAACCTTTCCCTTTCGGAAGCGGAAGCCCGGCTGTCGGATCCCTGCGTCTTAAAGCAGCTGGAGCTGCTCCGCCTGCGGGCGACAGATCCGGCCTTCTCCGCCGACAGCACGGTCACGGCGCGGGCAGAGGGAAGCCGCCTGACCCTGGCCTGGCAGAATGGCGCCCACCGCATCGCCCTGGAGGTGGATTTCCAGGAGGGTTCCTGGCGCATCACCCGGTAAAAAAGCAACGAGACACAAGCCCGCCGCCTGATGATCCGCGGGATCTTCCCTTCGTCCCCGGACCGTTGATTCCGCTTCCCGGTCAGGGCTCCGCCCGATGGATGCGGGAAGGCGGGCAGGGCTGTGTCCGCATCTGATAAGGAGGATCATTTTTCATGAGGGCTTATGAGAGGCTGCTGAAGTATGTGGTTGTCAATACCACCAGCCATGAGGAGAACGAGGCTCAGGTTCCCTCCGGGGCGGGAGAATTCGACCTGGCCCGCCTGCTGGCGGACGAAATGAAAGCCCTGGGGCTTGAGGGCGTCCGGGTGGACGAGCACGCTTACACCTACGGCTTTCTGCCCGCTACTCCGGGATATGAATCCGTCCCCGCCCTGGGATTGAACGCGCATCTGGATACCGTAGACGACTGCGGCGGCACGGATACGCATCCTCAGGTGATCCGGAATTATGACGGCGGCCCCGTCACGCTGGGGGCATCCGGTAAAAAGCTGGATCCGGCCCAGTTCCCGCATCTGCGGGATTGTGTGGGAAAGACCCTTCTGGTCACGGACGGTACCTCCGTTCTGGGGGCGGACGATAAGGCGGGCATCGCCATTATCATGACGGCGGCAGAGCGCCTGCTGACGGATCATCTTCCCCATGGGAAGCTCTGCCTCTGTTTCAGCCCGGACGAGGAAATCGGCCATGGGGCCCGGCTGCTGGATCTGGAGGCCTTCGGCGCGGAATACGCCTATACGCTGGACGGCTCCGCCCCCAACATGGTGGAATACGAAACCTTCAACGCGGCCCAGGCAAAGCTCCTCTTCCACGGTTTTTCGGTGCATCCCGGATCCGCGAAAGATAAGATGCTGAATGCCCAGCTGATCGCCATGGAGGCAAACGGAATGCTTCCGCCGGAGGAAATCCCCGCCCGCACGGAAGGCTATGAGGGCTTCTACCATCTGACGGACATGCAGGGCACGGTTTCCGAAGCTTCGCTGACGTATATTCTGCGGGATCATGATGCGGACCGGTTCGAGACCCGCAAGGCCAGGATGCGGGAAATCGCTTCCCGGCTGAACGAAAAGTATGGTCCGGGAACGGTTGTCTGCGAAATCCGGGATCAGTATCGAAATATGGCGGAGGTCATCCGGAAGAATCCGGTCGTTCTTGAACTCGCGAAAACGGCCATCCGGGAAGTGGGGCTGACGCCGGAGTGTCCTCCCGTCCGGGGAGGTACGGACGGGGCCCAGCTCTCTCTGCGCGGCCTTCCCTGCCCCAACCTGGGCACCGGCGGATATGCCTATCACGGGCCCTATGAGCACGCGGTCGCCGAGGAAATGGATCAGAGCGTGGATATCTTAATGAATATCGTCCGCCTGTTTACGGAGCTCCCCCGCGCATAAAACCGCTGCGGAAGCCCCGGGAATGATCATTACGGACGGAAGGTCTGAATCATATGCCGGAAGAACAAAGAAAACCATCCAGGATCGAAATGCTGCTGATGGATGAGCGCTTTATGGCGGTCATGTGCATCTTTGTCGTCGCTTCAAGCCTTGTTTCCCTGATCATCTGCTTCAGGGAAGGCGACTCTTTCAGCACCTTTGCGCTGCTGGTCAAGGTCTTGACTGCCGCCTCCATGTACCTGTCCTTCCATTATTTCAAATGGGACGTGGCCAAAGGGCTCATGGGCGGCGTCCTTTTCTGCCTCCTGTATCAGGAGGCCTATGTTGTTTTCGTCAGGCTGTGGGGGGAGCAGAACTTTGATACCTATCTTGTGGCCGGTATCCACGGAAGCCTGTATCTTGCCGGAGCCGGCATGAACTTTGTCATGACCGCGATCATGACGGTCAATCATTTCTTTCTCTCTTATGCTTCCCACGGCAGCAGGAAGCACATCATTCTCAGCCAGATCACCATCGTGTTCAAATTTCTGGTGTATTTCCTCCTGGTTGTCGCCAACAGCAGGCTGAATATTCCCCAGTCCATGAGATGGAACAACTCCCTGCAGTATCTGACAGACAGAGCCCTGCTGCTTCTGCTGGTCGGCCTTGAAGCGCAGTTCAATTCCTTCAACATCACCCGGCAGGAGCTTCTGGCGAAAAAACGGGAGAGGAGGCGGAACGGATGAGCATCAGGGAGCGCATTTCCGGAATCTGGCTGATCTCCATGACGCTTCTGGCACTGCTGGCCTATACGGTTTTCTTTGTGGCGCAGATGTGGCTGAATCTTCTGTTTGCGGTCTATCTGGCCCTGGTGATCCTGCAGAGCGCGGCGCTGATTCTCTATATGTGGGGGCCCGAGAAGCTGAAATCCAGGCCGATGAAAATCCTGTACCGCCTGCTGTATGCCTCCTCCTTTCTTGTGATCCCGTGCTTCATTTTCATTTTCATGGGGCTGGTCTCTCAGTATCATGTCAGGATTCCGGACGCCATCGACGCGGCCGCTCTTCCGGTTGAGGAAATTCTTCCGGCGGATCAGACGGTGGTTTACAATACCGGAACAGTCTATATCATCTTTCCGGAATATGCCGGAATTGACCTGGTCTGCGAAAAGCGCCCCTCCAAATCGGATGAATCCATCACCTGGTGCAGCGGCGCGGCTTTTCAGCATACGGTGAGTCTCGGCTTTACCCAGGAAAATGTGGAGGGAGACCACGCCGTCAGCGGCGTTCTCTATGAAAGTCCTTACAACAAGGATTCCTTCGGCGCGTTCACCTTTGCGGACGGGCGCTTCGCCTTTACCTTCGACGGCGCCGCCGACGCCGTCAGGAAGGCGGCGGAAGCGGGCGGAAGCGGCTTCATGCAGTTTGGCCTCATTCACAACGGGCAATCCGTCATGCGCTTTGACCGGCCGCGGGCCCGGTGTTACAGAACCCTGGCCGAGCTGAACGGGCACGTCTGTATCATCGATTCTGTCAACATGCTGCACTTCGATGCGTTCATGGAGGAACTTCATCGGCTTGGCGTGACCAACGCCCTGTATATGGACATGGGCGCAGGCTGGAATTATTCCTGGTACCGGAATGCGCAGGGGCTGGTGGTGACGCTTTTCGGACTCCCGGTTCCCTGGTCCCATAACTGGGTGGTTTTCAGAAAATAATCCATCCGCATCCCGAAAAAGAACCCATGCCTGCCCGGCGGGCATGAGGGCACAGGACGCTTCGCATCAAAAAGAGAGGATTATATCGCGCTTTTGCCTATTGACAAAGTAGGTAAATAGGTGTAATATGCGTCCATATTCAGCCTGAAAGGAGTTTCTGACATGATTTATGCGGATCATGCGGCCACAACCCAGATGAACGATGCCGCGGCCCGTACGATGCTCTCTCTGATGACGGATTGCTGGGGCAATCCTTCCTCCCTTTACGCCTTCGGGCAGAAGGCAAAGGAAGTCCTGGAGAAATCAAGGCAGGACATCGCCGCTGTGATCGGAGCAGAGCCAAGGGAAATCGTGTTTACTTCCGGCGGCAGCGAAGCGGACAACCAGGCGATCCTGTCCGCGGCGTACGCCGGCCTGCAAAAAGGAAAGAAGCATATTATCTCCTCCGCCTTTGAGCATCATGCGGTTCTGCATACGCTGGAAAAGCTGAGGAAAGAAGGATTTGAAATCACGCTCCTGGACGTACATGCCAGCGGTCTGGTTGATCCCTTGGAGCTGGAGGCAGCGATCCGGGATGATACCTGCCTCGTCACCATCATGTACGCCAACAATGAGATCGGAACGATCCAGCCCATCCGGGAGCTCGGCGCAGTCTGCAGAAAAAAAGGTGTTCTGTTTCATACGGACGCGGTCCAGGCCGTCGGGCATATTCCCGTAAATGTGGCCCTCGACAACATCGATATGCTTTCCGCTTCCGCTCACAAATTTCACGGCCCCAAGGGCGTCGGTTTCCTTTATGCCCGGAAGGGTGTCAGACTTTTCAATCTGATCGAGGGCGGCGCTCAGGAAAAAGGAAAGCGGGCCGGAACGGAAAACGTTCCAGGCATCGCAGCCATGGCTGCGGCGCTTCAGGCGGCGGACAGCGGCATGCCGGAAAACATCCGTCATCTGACGGAAATGAGAAACCGGCTGATCGAGGGGCTTTCACAGATTCCGCATTCCGCTTTAAATGGCGACGCAGAGAAGCGGCTGCCGGGAAATGTGAACTTCTGCTTCGAGGGCATTGAAGGCGAGTCGCTGCTCCTGCTGCTGGACGACCGGGGCATCTGCGCGTCTTCCGGATCCGCGTGCACGTCCGGATCCCTGGATCCGAGCCATGTCCTGCTGGCGATCGGCCGGGTTCATGATGTAGCCCATGGCTCCCTTCGACTGAGCATCGGAGAGGACATCACCGCGGAGGAAGTGGATACTATCATCCGGTCGGTGAAGGAAGTCGTGGCATATCTGCGAAGCTTCTCTCCGATCTGGAGAGACCTGATGTCCGGAAAAAAGGAATTTATTCTGTGAGGAGGCATTCAGATGGCTTTATACAGTGAAAAAGTAATGGACCATTTCCGCAACCCGCGCAATGTCGGCGTCATCGAAGACGCGAATGGGATCGGCGAGGTCGGAAACGCCAAATGCGGCGATATCATGAAGATGTATCTGAAGATTGCGGACGGAATCGTTCAGGATGTAAAGTTCGAGACCTTTGGGTGCGGCAGCGCCATCGCGTCCAGCTCCATGGCCACAGAGCTGATCAAAGGCCAGCCCGTCAGCGAGGTCCGGAAGCTGACAAATAAGGCCGTGGCCGAGGCGCTGGACGGCCTCCCGGATTATAAAATGCACTGCAGCGTCCTGGCGGAGGAAGCGATCCAGTCCGCCCTGGAGGATTATCAGAAAAGAACCGGAGAACAAATATAAAACAATTTTGCCTATTGACATAGTATGTTAATGCTGTTATAATCCCCTCAATTCCTTCGGAAGGAGGCGCAGAAAGGTGTTCCGTCATCTGGATCATAAACAAATCATCACCATGTGCTGTCGAATGCGGTTCTCCCGGGCATACGGACCGGCCGGGGCGTTCGGCTGTATGATGCTGCGCCTCTGTGCTGAACGATGTTGATCCTTCAGCATGGTTTTACGTTCGTCCTTTGCCCGGGAGCTGCGATGTCAGACCCCCGGGTTTTGTTTTGCCCGGCAGAAATGAGAATGAATAAAAAAGGAGCGCATGATCATGAGTAAATATCGTTTTGAAACCCTTCAGCTGCACGTGGGACAGGAGCAGGCCGATCCGGCCACCGACGCCCGGGCCGTTCCCATCTATCAGACCACGTCCTATGTCTTTCACAGCAGCAGGCACGCGGCCGACCGGTTTGCCCTTGCGGACGCCGGAAATATCTACGGAAGGCTGACAAATT
The DNA here is from genome assembly GCA_964565635.1 of uncultured Oscillospiraceae bacterium. GTDB lineage: Bacteria > Bacillota > Clostridia > Christensenellales > Aristaeellaceae > Aristaeella. The sequence goes on along the minus strand of CAZMFY010000031.1, from coordinate 1,095 downwards.
CCACCCAGGATGTGCTGGAAAAGCGAATTGCGGCCCTGGAAGGCGGCAGCGCCGCGCTGGCCGTGGCCTCCGGTGCGGCGGCCATCACCTACACCGTGGAAGCGCTGGCGGCAAAGGGCGGCCATATCGTGGCGCAGAAGACCATCTACGGCGGTTCCTTCAATCTGCTGGCCCATACGCTTCCCCAGTACGGAATCCGGACCACCTTTGTGGATATCCACAATCTGGAAGAGGTCGAGGCGGCGATCACAGAGGATACGAGAGCCGTATATCTGGAGACCCTCGGCAATCCGAACAGTGACATTCCGGATATTGACGCTGTAGCGGAAATCGCCCATCGGCACGGATTGCCGGTGGTGATCGACAACACCTTCGGAACGCCGTATCTCATCCGCCCGATCGAGCACGGCGCGGACATCGTGGTTCACTCCGCCACCAAGTTTATCGGCGGCCACGGAACCACCCTGGGCGGGATCATCGTGGAATCGGGAAAATTCGACTGGCGCGCAAGCGGGAAATATCCGAATCTGGCGGCGCCGAATCCCAGCTATCACGGGGTCTCCTTCTATGACGTCGCTGGGCCGGCCGCCTTTGTGACCTATATCCGGGCGATTCTGCTCAGGGATACCGGGGCAACGATCTCCCCGTTCAACGCGTTTCTGCTCCTTCAGGGGGTGGAAACCCTGTCCCTCCGGCTCGACCGGCACGCTGAAAACACGAAAAAGGTCGTCGATTATTTAAGCGGTCATCCTCAGGTGGAAAAAGTAAACCACCCTTCCCTGCCCGGCCATCCGGATCACGCGCTTTATGAACGGTATTTCCCGAAGGGAGGCGGCTCCATTTTCACCTTCAACATCAAAGGCGGCCAGGAGGAAGCCTGGAAATTCATTGACAACCTGAAGATCTTCTCCCTGCTGGCCAATGTTGCGGATGTGAAGAGCCTGGTGATTCACCCGGCCTCCACCACCCATTCCCAGCTTTCGGAAGAAGAGCTGGCCGACCAGGGAATCTATCCGAACACGATCCGGCTTTCCATCGGCACGGAGCATATCGATGATATTATCGCGGATCTGGAAAACGGATTTGCGGCTGTAC
>CAZMFY010000030.1:0-17541 GCA_964565635.1 uncultured Oscillospiraceae bacterium | reverse complement strand
AGGGCTTGACCCACTGGGCCCGGATCCCCATTTCGCGCATGTAGGTGCCAACGGTGCGTTCGGAGATCCGTTCGCCTTCCTTCTGGAGTTCCCTGGTGATTTTCGGCGCCCCGTAATTCTGGTGGGATCCGTCGTAAATCTCCTGAATCCGTTCCTTAACCCGCTCCTTGCGGAGCTCAGCCTCCGAAGGCCTGTGTTTGAGGAAAGCCTGGTAGCCGGAACGCGAGACGCCGAGGAAATCCAGCATTCCGGAGAGGGAGACCCGGCGTCCCGCAGCTTTGGCGGCCTCCATCTTGGCAGCGACTTCGATGTATGTGGCGGTTGTCAGTCGCTTCCCAGAATGCTGATGGCTTTTTTTAGCACATCGAGCGCGTCCTCGGCGTCGCGCAGCTTACGCTTCAGGCGGGCAATCTCCTTCGCTTCATCGGAGGAGTAGTTGCCGGATCCCCTGGTAGGAACAGTACCTTCATTATCGTTGTACTGCTTTTTCCAGCGGGAAAGAGTGCTGAGACCGATACCTAGGTTCTTGGCGCACTCTTCGTTGGTGAGGTCAGGATGCTCCAAGACATACTTGACGGCATCCTGTTTGAACTGTTGGCTGTGCTGCTTGGTTTGTCTGGACATTGTGAGTTCCTCCTTGTCGGATACAGTATAGCGCATATCTAACGGATTCTCTCACTTTATTCTGGACGATTTTTATTCTAGCACCACTCCGGCTTCGATCTTCCAGACTCTTTCGTGTCCCGTCCCACCTGTTCTGCCATTTGTGCACTGTCTTCCGTGATATATGGTATCGATTCGCTGTATCTGTTACACTGTGTCCGTTCTGCTGATATTCAAGTACCCGTTGACGAAATGCACTTTCCTGTGTATCCTTCTTCATTGAGAGAACCTCCTGGTTTCGTGTGGGTTTGGTCGCTTTACACTATACCACTTGGTTCTCTTTTTTTCTCCCCTTTTGTGTTACCTATGTATTGTACTCATACATACAGAGAAATAAATTTTTCGAATTCAGGGAGGATTCCGATGCCGTCCGGATAATGAGCGGCAAACTGCGGAATCGCATGACTTGGGAAGCTGTTTCCCTCAATGAAGGTCGGTCCTTTTGCGGTAATGGCAACATCCCATGCGATGTATTTCATTTCAGGGATCACCTGCGCAGCTTCCATACACATGGATTTTGCTTCTTCCCAGAATGGAATCTGGAAGCCGATAATGCTTGTGTTTGTCATGGGATGCTTAAGGAATGTATTTCCCTGCTTATCCGCTCCGACAGTCAGCAGCTTTCCGCTTTCAATATCGATCCGTGCGGCCATTCCGCCGCAGTCAACATTATCCATGACCTTTCCATTACCAATGCGCAGAAATGCATAGACAATGCCTTGGCGCTTATCTCCAAGCAGAGTAGCGATACGGCAGGTGTTAACGGAAGTCGGGCAAAGACTGGCCATTGCGGGATGCTGTACAACCAGCTCCTCTAAAATACCGATTCCGTCACGCCGCAGATGATCGAGGAATTCCTTCGGCCCATCCTGCCAGTCCGCCGAAGTATACTTCAAGATGCCGACTCCGCTGGATCCTTCCAAAGGTTTCCCCAGTAAAGCGTCATTTCTGCGGCACAGCTCAAAGAGGTCATTTTGATTTGTGTTCTCATCAATTCGTATCCATTTCCGATCGATCCAGCGGGCAAACGTTTGGTTGAACTCAGTCTTATCGTCAAAAGTATGCCAGAATTCTTTCGGATTCATACGACGAACAATTTCGTTAGAGATACCCCGGGTAATAACCGTTTTTCTTTGAGCATCGTTCAGCTTATACATCTGAGCGATTTTATAATCAACATATCCGGCGTTATATTGCGTGGCGCATTTCAGCATATCACGCATCAGCCAAATTCTGCTTTTACCGCTTCGCTGCTTTAAGATACCGGTTGTTTTCCACAAGGAGCGCCAATCCATCTTAAACAGACGGCTCCAGAAATAATCCATACGGGACATGTCCTATCTCCCCCTTAATTACACATTGAAGCGGAACAGCGTAATGTCCCCATCCTTCATGACGTAGTCTTTTCCCTCGCTGCGAACCAGCCCTTTTTCTCTGCAGGCGGCCATGCTCCCGTTTTCAACCAGTGTTTCAAAAGGTACTATTTCAGCCCGAATAAAACCTTTTTCAAAATCCGTGTGAATCTTTCCTGCGGCCTGGGGCGCTTTTGTTCCTTTCACAATTGTCCAGGCTCTGCATTCATCCTCACCGGCCGTCAGAAAAGAAATCAGCCCCAACAGATGGTAACAAGCTGTGATCAACCGATCCAATCCGCTCTGTCCGATGCCAAGCTCCTGAAGGAATTCCTCCTTTTCCTCCAAGTCCATCTGGGCAATCTCTTCTTCAATTGCAGCGGAGATTACAATCATCTCTGCTTTTTCAGCTTCGGCAATTTCACGTACACGGGCCAAATATTCTATTTCGCTTTCCTCTTTACCGAGATCTTCCTCGGAAATATTTGCGGCATAAATCACAGGCTTTGTAGTCAGCAGAAACCATGAGGCCATGATCGCCTTCTCCTCATCATCGGCAGGGTATGTCCTTGCCGGGAGGCCTTTTTCCAGATGCGCATAAAGCGCTTCAGCCAGCTCTGCTTCCGCGCCGGCTTTTTTATCGCCGCCCCGATAATTCTTTTGCGCTTTTTCCTTTCGGCGCTGTACTGTTTCCAAATCGGCAAAGATTAATTCGAGGTTAATCGTTTCGATATCCCTGACCGGATTCACACTCCCATCCACATGGATTATATTATCGTTTTCAAAGCACCGAACCACGTGCACAATCGCATCCACTTCACGAATATGGCTCAGAAATTTATTCCCAAGACCTTCCCCTCTGCTGGCACCTTTCACCAATCCTGCAATGTCGACAAATTCAATGGTTGTCGGTGTCACTTTCTTCGGATGATACATATCAGCCAGCACCTGCAGGCGATGATCTGGAACCAAAACCATACCGGTATTCGGTTCAATGGTACAGAAAGGATAATTCTCCGCCTGAGCCCCTGCTTTGGTTATTGCATTGAAAAGTGTGCTTTTGCCCACATTTGGTAAACCTACTACGCCCAATTTCATCTTTGAGTTTCTCCTTCTCTTCTCCTCATTGGAGACAAAAAATTATACCATCCCCAGACATGTTTTTCAACGTGCAAACTTTTCAAAGAAATAAAAATATGCTACAATTCCTGTTAATGATCCGACGAAAGGAGGGGGACGCGTGAAGACATTCAGACACCGTTCGGTAGCGGTCTTGCTATGTCTGCTTTATGTTTTTTCGTTTTTCACCTATGCCCTTTCGGAAGCATCTCCCGATATTATTCCGGAGCCGACGCTTTCTCCTGAAGCGGCCCCGTATGATGCCGAACACCCGGAGAATCTCGAAGCGGATCAGCTGTATGCTCTTTCAGCGCTGCTGATTACAGCCGATAAAGGAGAAATTATATTTGAAAAAGACCCTTACACACTGAGATATCCAGCTTCCACAACCAAAATTCTGACGGTTCTTCTTGGCATTATGCTGGTCGATGAATTGGATCAGACCGTCGTCGTATCGGAATCCGCCATGGATATTCCTGCTGATTCCTCAACGATGGGTTTAAAAGTCGGGGAAGAAATCCGGTTTATCGATGTGCTTTATGGCACGATGCTGTTGTCCGGAAACGATGGGGCGAACGTTATCGCAGAGACCGTTTCGGGTTCTATTCCGGCTTTCGTTGATTTGATGAATCAGACTGCTGAGATGATCGGATGTGTTAATACGCATTTTGTCAATGCCCACGGCTACCATGATGATAATCACTATACCACCGCTTATGATCTGGCGCTGATCACCCGAGAAGCGATGAAGAATGAAGTATTCAGACAAATTTCAGGCACCGTTACGTATACGATCCCCAAAACAAATCTTCAGCGATCTCGCACAATTACAACAAAGTCGGAATACATGCTATCCGGATCTGACGAAAAACCGAATAAATATTACTTTCCAGATGCGACCGGCGTAAAAACAGGCAGCCATTCTCATTCCGGATATTGTTTTGTGGGTTCAGCGTCCCGCGATGGAGTTGATCTTATTTCTGTGGTTCTTTTTACGGGAAAACGAGCGCGTTGGGCTGATACAATCAAATTAATGAATTATGGATTCAGTCAATACATGAGCGTTACCCCTCAAGCTCTGTATCAAATGAATCCAATTACAATAGAAACCAGCAATTATTCCACTTCCGACCAACGCAGAGGACGAATTGAACTGATTTGTCAGACTCGATCCGGCTCAGCATCACCGGTCATTATCGCGACCAAAAGCGAAATAGAACAGATGGCCTCCCACATTCAGGATATCCTGCTGGTTCAGTATGACCGAGACTTTCAGGCTCCGATTTCTGCAGGGGAAAAAATGGGGACCATTACATATTTTCAGGAATCTGGGGATCCTGTCATTTATGATCTTGTTGCCGGCAGAAGTGTTGCGGTCAGGGATAATGTTCCTAAAACGCTGGATGAAATCATTGCGGAAACCTATGCAGATCCGAATCCCTTTCCTCCGTTTACAATTGAAATTGTACTGCTGCTTTTCAGCCCTGCTCTGGTTTTTGCACTCATCATCCTATTCATTCTGTTTGTTCGCCGCAGGATGAAAAAAAATACGCAGCATGCCCCGAAGCCAGTCAGCAGATATCTGAAATAACAAGTAATTTGCTTGTTTTTTCATTGCAATAATCATGCGGTTTGTGATACCATACTCTCAGTTTGGTAAATCAATAAAGCATACGTGAATTATGATTAAAAAAGCATGGAGGCAAGTATGAAGCAACTGATTGAAAGCGGTAAGGCGATTCTCGGCATTGAGTTCGGATCTACACGGATCAAGAGTGTATTGATTGGTCCAGATCATGCGCCTCTGGCTTCCGGCAGTTACGAATGGGAAAATGACTACAAGGATCATATCTGGACCTATAGCGAAGACGCGATTCGTCAGGGGCTTCAGGCCAGTTATGCTGATCTGAAGAAGGATGTCGCGTCCAAATATGGAGCCAGCATTTCTCGTTTGTCTGCAATTGGAATCAGTGCCATGATGCACGGATATCTTCCTTTCGATGACAATATGAAGCTTCTTGTGCCTTTTCGAACCTGGCGAAACACCATCACAGGAGAAGCGGCCCAAAAACTGACAGAAGCAATTGACTTTAATATGCCCCAGCGCTGGAGCCTGAGCCATCTTTATCAGGCCGTCTTAAATCAAGAGCCGCACGTAAAAGACGTTCGTTTTATGACCACGTTATCCGGCTGGGTTCATTATTGGCTGACCGGTGAAAAAGTGCTTGGGATCGGAGATGCCAGCGGAATGATGCCGATCGACTCCGAAACCTTGGATTTTGATGCCGGCATGATCCGTACTTTTGATCGTTTAGTCGCTGATTGCGGATATCCTTGGAAGCTTCGGGACATCCTTCCCCGGGTGCTTCCTGCCGGAGTCCCGGCTGGACATCTGTCTGAAGCAGGCGCGTTATTGCTGGATCCCAGCGGAGATCTGGAGGCGGGCTGCTTGCTCTGTCCTCCGGAAGGTGATGCCGGTACGGGAATGGCGGCGACCAACAGCGTAAGCCCCCGGACAGGTAATGTCAGCGCCGGTACATCGATCTTCAGTATGATCGTTTTGGAGAAACCTTTGAGCAAGGTCTATCCGGAAATTGATGTTGTAACGACTCCGACCGGACTGCCTGTCGGCATGGTACATTGCAATTCCTGCTCCTCGGATATCAATGCCTGGGTCTTCCTGTTCCGGGAATTTGCCGAAACAATGGGCTTCAGCGCAGACACGGGGGATATATATAAAGCATTGTTCAATAAAGCGCTTGAAGGGGATCCGGCCGGCGGAGGTATGGTCAGTTTTAACTACTATGCCGGGGAACCGGTAACCGGAGTGGACGATGGCAGACCGATGTTGATTCGTCAGCCGGACGCCAAAATGAACCTGGCTAATTTTATGCGAGTGCAGATCTATGCCAGCATGGAAACGTTAAAGTACGGCATGGATATTTTTAACCGGGAGCATGTCCAAATCGATAAAGTGTATGGCCACGGAGGCCTGTTTAAGACGGAAGGGGTGGCGCAGCGCATTTTGGCTTCTGCGATCCATGCTCCGGTTACCGTCATGCAGACTGCCGGTGAAGGCGGCGCATGGGGAATCGCACTGCTTGCTGCTTTTATGAAATTACGGGATGGAAACCAGCCCCTCGAAGAATATCTGAACCGTAATGTGTTTTCAGGGATGCCGCAGCGTACGCTTGCCCCTCTCCCTGAGGATGAAGAAGGGTTCGATCAATACATGGAACATTTTGCGGCATGCATCCCGGCGCAAAAAGCTGCTTCCAGGGGATGGTAAGCTGAATGAACTGTTTTCCCTATAAAGCCGTAGCCTTTGATTTGGACGATACACTGCTTCGGGATGATCTTACGATTTCGGAAAGCTCGATCGGGATCCTTCGCAGTTTGTCAGCGGGCGGTGTTCATATTATTCCTGCAAGCGGCCGATCCCGTATGAGTATGCTGCCTTTTGTTAATCGGATCAGTTGCTCATCTTTGTATATTTCCTGCAACGGGGCAGAGCTCTGGGATGGGAAAACGCATCAGCAGCTCAAATCCCTGCAATTCAGTATCGAATTGGGCAGAGAAATTGCCGCATTTGGAAAAAAATATGGCTGCTATGCACAGACTTATGGCGGAGAATACTTTTTCTTCAATCAGAAATCATGCTGGGCGGATCGATATGCTGTTGCGTCATGCCTGAAAGGGATATATGTTGGAGACCTGGAAATCTTTATTCAGGAACCGCGAAGTAAAATATTGATGATGGATGAAGCGTCTAAGATCAAAGGAATGCTTGTGGACGCACAGAATCATTTTTCCGGCCGGGTATCTGTTACATGTTCAAAGCCCTGGTTCCTAGAATTTAATCCGATTGGTGCAGATAAAGGCACAGCGCTGGAAACAGCATCCATAATCCTCGGCATCAAGACAAATCAAATTATTGCTTTCGGTGATGGACTTAACGACCTGCTTATGTTAAGATGTGCAGGACGTGGCGTAATGATGGCCAATGGACAGGAATATTTACGCTCGTATGTTGACGACGTCTGCCTCTCTAATCAGGAGGACGGGATTGCTAAATATTTAGAAAGCCTGATGCAGGAGGGAATGCATGATTCCGGCAAATAAGTTTCAGAAGGATCTGGATCTCACGTGTCTGGTTCCGCCTTCTGAAGATAATCTGGCCATTTCATCTGCGGATTTAAATCGACCGGGTATGCAATTCTGTGGTTTTTATGCTCATTTTGCATGGGAGAGACCGCAGCTGATTGGGATCGTAGAAATGGCATATTTGAACCAGCAATCGCATGAAGCTCGAATGGCCATTTTGAAAGAATATTTTAGTTATTCTATGCCTTGTGTGATCGTATGCCGAAACTTGACGCCGCCGCAGGAAATGTTGCTTCTTGCTCGGGAAGCCCGTATTCCCGTATATCAGACAGCAATGGTAACAACCCACTTTATTGCCAGGGTTATCCAGTATATTTTAAGGGAACTGGCACCTCATGAATTACGTCATGGCGTTTTGATGGATGTATATGGCGTAGGCGTTCTTCTGTCCGGAAAAAGCGGCGTCGGAAAAAGTGAAGCAGCGCTTGAATTGATTAAGCGAGGACATATGCTTATAGCGGATGATGTTGTAGACATATGTAAAGTTGCGGATAATCATCTTATCGGTTCATGTCCTGACACCATCAGAAACCTGATGGAAATTCGAGGGATTGGGCTTATTGATGTACAGGCGATGTTTGGTGTCAGTGCAGTTTCGAATGCAGCATCAATAGACCTGGTGCTTGAAATGGAGGCCTGGGATGAAAACAGGTTCTACGACCGCGTAGGACTTGAGGACGAATTTACAGAGATTCTCGGGGTTCCGATCGCCAGACAGATTATGCCGGTCAGGCCCGGAAGAAATCTGGCAATGCTGATCGAGGTTTCAGCCCGTAATCATAGTTTAAAAAAACAGGGATACCATGCTGTACGCAATTTAAATAAACAGTTGTTCCAATCCGAACCGGATTGTGGTATCAACGCAAAGGAGGATATTTCTTATGGTCAGAATTGGAATTGATATCGGGGGAACGGGCATCCAGATTGGGGCGGTTGATGAAACCAATCAGATCATTGCACAATCATCCATCCCTACCAGAACCGATCTTCCATTTGAGGCTCAAGTTGGACAGATGGTGGATTGTATCCAAGGATTGCTCAATCCCGATTTGAATCCTTCTCTCACATTAGATCAGGTAATATCTATCGGAGCTGGTGTACCGGGACTTGCTACAGCCGATGGAATGGTAATAAATTGCACAAACCTTGGATGGCATCATGTTCCGTTACGGGATGCATTTCAGGCAAAAATTCAAAAGCCTTTTTTCGTTGACAACGATGCGAATGTGGCGGCATTGGCGGAAAGCGTGGCTGGCGTCAGCGCCGGAACATCTTCCAGTGTTTTCGTAACATTAGGCACCGGTATCGGTTCAGGAATCATTATCAATGGAAAGATATGGAACGGTTTTCATGGCATCGGCGGAGAACTGGGACACATGATTTTAAAAGCAGGAGGAGAACCCTGCTCCTGCGGAAACCGTGGATGCGTGGAACGCTACTGTTCAGCAACGGCGATCATCCGTATGGCGCGGGAACAGGTGGCTATGCACCCGGAATCATTGATTCTTAGCATGGTTCAGGATGATATCAGCAAGATAAATGCCAAGATCATTTTTGATGCAAAAAGAGCTGGCGACCCGGTAGCGGAATATGTCTTCCGCGATTATGTGACTTACTTGGCTCAAACACTGGCCAGCGTGACAAACTTCATAGATCCGGAAATCATCATCCTGGGCGGCGGTGTCAGTAAGGCCGGCAGCCTGCTGCTGGATGCGGTCCGGGAAGAATTCCCCAAATATGTTCTCTTTAAGGAGCTTACGATGCCTCGCGTTGAAATTGCGACATTGAGTTCCGAGGCAGGAATCATTGGTGCCGCTATGCTATCTTAATCGGCATACAAAAAAACAGCCTGTAAGAAGGCTGTTTTTTTGTATGGATACGAGCGCGAAGCAGATTATGCATTCAGCATAAAAGCGTGATAGGCCCTAACAGCTTCATACAAATCCGCTTTGCTGATGATTTCACAAGGAGCATGCATGCTTAGCACGGGCACGCCGCTGTCTATGACCTCCATTCCATACAGGGCACAAATATAGGCGATCGTACCTCCCCCGCCTACATCCACTTTTCCCAGTTCCGCTGTCTGCCAGTGAATATGATGGGCATCCATGATCCCTCTGATTCTTCCGATGAACTCGGCGTTAGCATCATTCGATCCGCTTTTTCCACGACTGCCGGTGAATTTGTTAAAGCATACACCTTTTCCCAGATATGCTGCATTTTTCTTTTCAAACGCAAAGGCATAAAGAGGATCAAACCCCGCACTTACATCGCAGGAAAGCATTCGACTGTTCCGCAGCGCGCGCCGAACTTTTAATTCGCTGAAATCATTCATCAATGATAAAATTTCCGCAACCGCATTTTCAAGATACCTTGCCTGCATGCCGGTTGCTCCGACGCTTCCGATCTCTTCCTTATCTACGTACATTCCGCAGCAGGTTCGTTCAGGCGTCTCGGAGATGGCTTCCGTTGCCTTGAGCTCCGCATATGCACAAACACGATCATCATGGCCGTAGCCCAGAATCATACTGCGATCGAGGCCGAAATCTCTGGCTTTTCCTGCGGGAACTGCTTCTATTTCTGCGGAGATAAAATCCTCTTCCGCAATGTTATATTTTTCCAGCAGGATCTTCAGCAGCATGGCTTTTACGGAATCCTTTTCAACGCCAGGCAACGGCTGTCCTGCAAGAATCAGGTCCAGATCTTCTCCCGCCACGCCTTCAGAAAGTTTTTTCCCCATTTGCTCCTGAGCCAGGTGAATCAGAAGATCGCTGATTCCGACCACAGGTTCGTTTTCATCTTCCCCGATGAGCAGATCCACCAGAGATCCATCCTTTTTGGCGATGACGCCATGAAGGGCTAAAGGCCGGGCGACCCATTGATATTTTTTTATCCCACCGTAATAATGCGTGTCCCCATAGGCAAGATCACTGTCTTCGTAAAGGGGGTTCTGCTTTAGATCCAGCCGCGGCGAATCAATATGTGCACCAACAATATTCATTCCATCCTCTAACGGTGTTTTTCCGATGTAGAAGGAAAGAACTGCCTTGCTCATAATGGATACATATACTTTATCTCCGGGTGCAAGGCTTCGGCTTTCTTTTCTGGCTTTCTCGAGCGAAATATATCCATTGCCTTCCAAGCGGCGAACAATCTCTCTGGTCCATTCCCGCTCTGTTTTACATCTGCTGATCATATCCCGATATTCGTTTCCGATCTCAGCGATACGCTGAAGGTCTGCTTCCTGATAGTCTTTCCACGCATTTGGTCTTTCCATAGGTTCCTCCTTTAATCATGATCGTTTTACTTATGCCTTTTGATGGAAATGCTGGCCGCATTTTGCACACGTAATCTCTTTTTCGCCGCATCCGCGCTTCAATCGAAGCAGCTGCTTGCAGTGAGGACATTTAAAATACTTATATTCCTTACGGTTTTTTAACCGGCGAAAAAACTGCTTGATTTTCAGTTCGAACTGACTGATGAATGTAATGGCTTTTTGATTCTCTTTCCGTCGTGCTTCAATGTTCCGACTGAACATACGAAAGATGGTTATTGCATACAAAACAAGCCCAAGAAACGAAAGAAAACCCCATCCTGAAAATGAGCTGAAAACGGAAAGAATCAGCCCTGCAAACAGTGTGACCATTCCCAACTGGTCGGCCCCATATCGCCCTGTCATCCAATTCCTGATGGAATACTTGATTTTATCGAAAAAACTCACAACAATGAACTCCTCTCCTATTGAAAGTTATCTGTTCGTCAGCAACATAAGCCGAATCTTCCTCCCAGGCAGCAATTCAGCATCATATTCATGGCGCAGCAGGCAAGAAAAGGATTGCCGCAGATCGCGCTTCGCGTATCATATCCTCGTTGATGACTTCTTTGCTGATATTGCTGCCTTCCATTTTCAGCAGTTCTGAGCAGTGACTGATAATCAGAATCGTTCGGCGCCATTTTTACCGCGCTTCTGGCATGATCCAAAGCCGAAATCCTGTTTCCTATGCCCAGATCAGCCCTGGCATAGAGTGCATGCCAGTCTGCATCATGATGCGGGATCCTGTTCAGCATATTCAGCGCGTCCTGAAACTGTTGGGAAAGAATATAGCTCTCCACCGTCTTTAATTCCGGATTTACATAGTTTCGAGGGCGAAATGCTGTTTGCTGCCGGTTTTCCTGAAAGCTGCTGAAAAAATCATTAAAAACGAAATCTTCGAAAGGATTCCCGCTTCCCTGCCAGCCGGAATATCCGTTCCCCGATGTATACTGATCATAGGAGCCGTAAGGGCTTCCTCCGTTATAGCTGTTATAGCTGGTGTATCCTTCCGGCCCGCGGCTGGATTCATACGCTTTTCCTCCGCCTTTACGGATCTGCATCGCCCGGGCATACGCTTCGTTAATTTCCTTCATTTTCTCTTCTGCTGTGCGATCGCCCGGATTTAAATCCGGATGATACTTTTTTGCCAGCTTTCGATATGCGGTTTTTATCTCGTCCTCAGTTGCATTGGAAGGAAGACCCAGCACAGCAAATGGATCGCGATTCACAGCTGCTTCCTCCTCTTCTTTTGATAAATCTGTGCTTTGGCATCAAATCGCTGCCAAACACCACTATACAATATATTCCGCATAATTCCAAGATCTTTCTCCAGCGGCAGCATTTCAAAGCAATCCACTGCTTTCCCTAAAAACATTTCAAGCACGGCTCTGACAAAAGCATCCAGTTCTTCCATGTCCTTCCATCTTGTCAAAGGATTTATTTGATTTTTACGAAGGTCTTTTTCCAGATCATCCCATGCATCCATCCAATAAACGAATCGGCCCAGCTCGCGGCCTATGCCTTCTAATACAGGTTTCCAGCAAGAATCTACCCAGGAAGGCACAAACACGGTCTTCAGCATTTCTCCGCTCAGGTTACACATGTGATCCGGATTTGGATCGTCCTTTTGCTCTTCTTCCCAAAGAGCCGAAAGAGCCTCTTTTACGCTTCGATACTGCTCCGGCCAGGCAGTTTTCACAGTCTCTATTGCCGGTTGTAATTTTTTATGCTCAGCCATACCAAGCCGGGAATGAGCGTCCCGTATTTGATCCTGACATTTAAAATCCATCAGGATCAGATTCATAGATGCGGCGTATTCAATCGATTTACTATGACAGAATTCCCTTTTATGGACGGGATGCATCGGACAGCGCATCGTTTGAGTTGATTCCGGATCATCCATCAGGGATTGGAGAAGCAAAGCAAGAAATGTCATGTCGTGGCTAAGCAGAAGCCTTCCCTCCTGTCCTGACTGCTTACCGATTTCATGACAAAGCCCGCAATATACGGAGCGATATCGAACACGCTGTTCTTCGCTGAGATGATCCAATCGAGGAGCAATATATCCAAACATTATTCCAATCCATCCTATGCATCCATAGCACCGTCATCCTGTGCGTCCTTATGAGCATACTTATTCTTGCCTTTCGATTCAGCCCTCATCCTGTTTGCCTGATCTGCCTTCTCATACAGTTCTGCATCCCGAATCGCCTGCTCAATTTCTTCCCTGCTCATGGCGCCTGAACCGGAGATCGTAATATCCTGGCTGCGATTCGTGCCAAGATCCCGAGCGGTTACGTTAACGATTCCGTTCGTATCGATCGTAAAGGTTACCTCAATTTGTGGTATGCCCCGCAGAGCCCGGCGAATTCCCTCCAGGCGGAACTTGCCTAATGATTTATTTCCGCTGGCAGTTCCCCGTTCGCCCTGCAGCACATTGATTTCTACGCTTGTTTGGAAATTGGCCGCAGTTGTAAAGACTTGAGAGTGATGACATGGCAGCGGTGTGTTTCTTGGAATAATCTGGGCAAAGACGTCTCCCATGGTTTCGATTCCAAGAGACAGCGGCGTAACATCAATCAGAAGAAGACGATTGACGGTTCCCGTAAGAACGCCTCCCTGTATACAGGCGCCAAGAGCAACGCACTCGTCGGGATTGATATCCCGTGAGGGCTCTTTTCCCATCATCTTTTGAACTGCGGCCTGAACCGCAGGAATGCGGGTGCTTCCTCCGACAAGCAGAATCTGATCTATCTGCTCTTTCTGAAGATTCGCATCTTCAAGGGCCTGCAGAACCGGCCCTTTCGTTGCCGATACAAGATGATCCGTCAGCTCTTCGAAGCGTTTTCTTGTTACGGATACTTCCAGATGAAGAGATTCGCCGTCTCTCTGGGCAAGAAACGGGAGATGCACCGTTGTTTCTTTTGTTGATGAAAGCTCTATCTTAGCCTGCTCAGCCGCTTCCTGCATTCGCTGCATGGCCATGGAGTCGCTGCTCAGATTCAGCCCGGTTTTCTTCCGAAACTCATCCAGAAGATATCCTACCAGACATTGATCAAAATCATCGCCTCCGAGATGATTATTTCCGGATGTTGCCAGCACTTCGATCATATCATTTCCAATGTCCAGAATAGAAACATCAAAGGTTCCTCCGCCGAGATCATATACCATGATCTTCCTGGAAATCGTTTTATCGAAGCCATAGGCGAGAGCAGCGGAAGTAGGCTCGTTAATAATTCGGAGCACATTCAGCCCGGCGATTGTACCAGCATCTTTGGTTGCCTGCCTCTGGGCGTCCGTGAAATAGGCGGGCACTGTAATGATCGCGTCCTGTACCGGCTCCCCGATATAATTCTCTGCGTCTTTTTTTAGCTTTTGCAGAATCATCGCAGACAGCTCCTGAGGCCGATACGTTTTTCCGTCAATACGGTATGTCTTATCAGATCCCATATCCCGCTTGACAGAGCTGAAAGTACGGGAAGCATTGGTTACGGCCTGGCGCTTGGCGGCTTCGCCCACCAGACGTTCTCCGGCCTTTGTAAAAGCAATTACGGATGGCGTTGTCCTGCTTCCTTCCGCGCTGGGAATCAATGTAGCCCGGCCATTTTCAAGAAAGGCGACACAGGAATTGGTTGTTCCAAGGTCAATTCCAATCAATTTTGACATGGTCCGTTCGTCCTCTAAACGCTAAACTCCGGAGGCCGATCCTCCGGGAATGCCAGATATCTAAATACCGGGCAACATCGATTTTATCATTGTAAAATCAACAATCTGGGAAGACCATGTGAACGTTTGATGAAGTTTCCTTTATTACAGCTTGTTCAGGGACCAGGCTGCAATTTCTTCGTCCGTTGCCATCTGAGATTTTTTGAGGGTGCCCAGAACCTTGCCGATACAACGGACGGCATCATGATGCTGAAAGCGAATAGGCTCATAGGATGGGTTTTTACTGTAAAGCCCATCCTTTCGATACTCCTTAATATAGCCGGTATTTCCGTTAACAAAGATTCCAATTTCTCCTTCCCGGATTCTTTCGGTATGTTGAACAAGAACATGTTCTCCGTCATAATAGAGCGGTTCCATGCTGTTGCCGCTGACCGGGATTATTTCATCTGCTTTCGCGGTCATGTCATCCAATGCGATATAAACGGTTTCTCCCTCGCTGTCTTCCAGATATGAAACAGGTCCGGCCGCAGCAGTGATATGATTATAAAAAACAGGTTTAATCTCACGAAGCGGCGGCTTTTTCTGCTGCATATGATAAAGAGAATCCATCTGACGGAGAACGACCTGCCGATTATAGGAATTCAGACGATTATAGCGATCCCGGGGAAAGGGCATGACCGAAGGTTCCGGAATTCCAAAAAATTCATGTAATGACAGTCCCAATGCATCACATAATACGGGAATACATGCAAGATCGGGCCTGCTTCGGCCGGCTTCCCATGCGCCAACCGCATTCTTTTTAACATGAACCAGCCGTCCCAGCTCTTCCTGGCTGAGCCCTTGCAACAGTCTGTTTTCCCGAATCAGCTGGCCGAACGGCTTTCCTTCAGCGTTTAACATCATGCTATTGACTTCTCCCATTCGGAAACCTCCTTTCTACGATTAATATAGCACAATTTTTTTGTGCTTTCAATTCTTTTTTCCTTCCATTGACCCATTTCCGTAAATACTTTATAATACATGCAATATCATCAGGAGGTTATCTTTCATGTTTCATCTTACTCGAAAAGATTTTTTAAAACTCCTTGATCTTACACCTGAAGAGATTCAAGAGCTGTTGGATCTGGCTTCAGAGCTTAAAGCGAAAAAAAAGAATGGAATACCCCATTCTTTTTTCCCCGGGAAAAATATTGCGCTCATTTTTGAAAAAACCTCCACAAGAACCCGCTGCGCTTTTGAGGTTGCAGCTCATGACCTTGGCATGCAGGTTACGTATCTTGATCCATCCGGCAGCCAGATTGGAAAGAAAGAAAGTATTGCTGATACAGCCCGTGTATTGGGCCGGATGTTTGATGGCATCGAATATCGGGGATACGGGCAGGATATTGTGGAAGCCCTTGCAAAATATGCCAATGTGCCTATTTGGAATGGGCTGACCAATGAGTTTCACCCCACGCAGATACTGGCCGATTTTCTCACCATTCAGGAGCACTTTGGCACGCTTCAGGGGAAAAAACTTGTTTATCTCGGAGATGCCAGATACAATATGGGGAACTCTCTGATGGTTGGATGTGCAAAAATGGGTATGCATTTTGTTGCATGCGCGCCTAAAGCATATCAACCGGCTCCTTCCCTGCGGAGTGTCTGCGAGCAAATTGCCAGACAGACCGGGTCAAAGCTGGAATTTATAGAAGACCCATGCCTCGCTGTCCCCCAGGCGGATATTTTATATACAGATGTCTGGGTGTCCATGGGTGAACCGGACGATATCTGGAGCCAGAGAATTAAAGATCTCACCCCTTATCGAGTAACACAGTCGCTCCTCGATATCGCCGGACCTCAATGCCGTTTTATGCATTGTCTGCCTTCTTTTCACGATCTGAATACGGTCATCGGCCGCAGCATTTATGATAAGTATGGCATAGACTGTATGGAAGTAACGGATGAAGTATTTGAAGGTCCGGCCTCCATCGTATTTGATGAAGCAGAAAATCGTATGCATACGATTAAGGCGGTTATGGCGGCTACACTTTAAAAAAGCAGATACGAAAAAGAGTTCCTTTCCTCTGAGGAAAGGAACCCTTTTTTGATTATCGATCGGCAATTACAGCTGCGGACCTGCGGCAACCAGCGCTTTCCCGGCTTCGTTGCTCTCGTATTTGACAAAATTCTTAATAAAGCGTCCTGCAAGGTCTTTCGCTTTTTCTTCCCACTGGGAAGCATCAGAATAAGTGTCCCGAGGATCCAGAATGCCAGAATCTACACCGTTCAACGCGGTCGGAACTTCAAAGTTAAAATACGGAATTTTCTTTGTAGGCGCATTCAGAATGTCGCCATTCAAAATAGCATCAATAATTCCGCGCGTGTCTTTGATGGAGATGCGTTTTCCTGTTCCGTTCCAACCGGTGTTAACCAGATACGCTTTAGCACCGCTCATCTGCATCCGCTTCACCAATTCTTCGGCATACTTGGTAGGATGAAGTTCCAGGAAAGCCTGGCCGAAGCAAGCGGAGAAAGTAGGCGTTGGCTCAGTAATGCCCCGCTCTGTACCGGCCAGCTTGGCGGTAAATCCGCTGAGGAAATAATACTTGGTTTGTTCAGGGGTCAGCACGGAAACAGGCGGAAGAACACCGAAAGCGTCTGCGGAAAGGAAAATTACATTCTTGGCTGCGGGTCCGGCAGAAATGGGCTTCACGATGTTTTTGATATGGTCGATTGGATAAGAGACCCGGGTATTTTCCGTAACGCTCTTATCGGCAAAATCAATTTTACCTTCTGCGTCTACGGTTACGTTCTCCAGCAAAGCATCCCGGCGAATTGCGTTATAAATATCCGGCTCGGAATCCTTATCGAGATTAATCACCTTTGCGTAGCATCCGCCTTCAAAGTTGAAAACGCCGTTATCATCCCATCCGTGTTCATCATCACCGATCAGCAGGCGCTTCGGGTCTGTGGACAGTGTGGTTTTGCCGGTTCCGGAAAGGCCGAAGAAAATCGCAGTGTTCTCACCGTTCATATCCGTATTCGCGGAGCAATGCATAGCAGCGATACCCTTCAGCGGCAGATAGTAGTTCATCATGGAGAACATTCCCTTTTTCATCTCGCCGCCGTACCAGGTATTCAGAATAACCTGTTCTCTGCTGGTAATATTGAAAGCTACAGCAGTCTCAGAGTTCAGGCCCATTTCCTTATAATTTTCCACCTTCGCCTTGCTGGCCGCATAAACGACGAAATCCGGCTTAAAGCATTCGGCTTCTTCCGCGG
>CAZMFY010000029.1:0-17892 GCA_964565635.1 uncultured Oscillospiraceae bacterium | reverse complement strand
TCTGCGCCACCCGCGCGCGGCATACCAGATCTTTTACAAACAGCTCAGCATCCATGTTTCCTTCCTCCTGTTTTGTATACGCTTTCCTTGATTACCCACGAATGATCGTGCCTTCTCCCTGGCAAAGCAGCCGGAGCTCACAGCCGGGCGCAGCCTCTCCAATCGTATCGATGATGGTCTGAGGATCCCCGTGATGCAGCGGGAATGTCCAGAAATGACAGGGAACGCAGATTTTGCATCCCAGCATCCCTGCGTACCGCGCCGCCTGAGCGCCGTCCAGATTTCCGAACGCGCCGTTGATCGGCAGAATCGCCGCTTCCGGCTTCATCTCCAGCGGTACCGCGAGGCGCTCAGGGGTCAGCGAGGTATCGCCCGCGTAATAAAGGCGCACAAATCCAAAGTCCAGAATCAGGCCCAGGGCTTCCGGCGCAAGTTCGCCATGGTCGCAGTCCACCGGAATCAGCCTGCAGTCCGGCAACTCAACCGGCTCCCCTTTTCTGAGCAGGTGAATTCGGCGCTGGTCCAGCGGCATCTGCTTCATGATTTCCAGGGACGTGATGTTCGTGTAGACCTGCGTCACGCCGTTTTCCATCATGGGGCCGATACTCTCCTGATCAAAGTGATCCCCGTGCTCGTGGGAAATCAGGAGGGTATCGAAGGGGATGTCTCCCGCCTCGCAGGGCGGCGGGCTGAGGCGCTTGAAGCCGAGCCCCTCCTCGGGAATCGAATGCATCACATAATCAGAAAAATAGGGGTCGATGGCAATGGTGTGCCCTGATGACGTTTTGATGAGAAAGCCTGCCTGTCCAAGCCAGAACAGCGCAATCTCCTTCTCGCCGGGAACCGTGTTCCGGAAGCGGGTAAGGAATCCCATATTTCTCTCCCTCCTGCCCTGCGGTCCGCTATTTCAGCGCTTCCGCTTCTCCTTCGCAGATCTTTCCGCAGCTGTTGAATCCGATGCCGAGGCGGTCCACGCCCATATCCACATACATCCTGGCGGTCTCATAGCTGCGGATGCCGCCGGAGGGCTTCACCTTGATCCGGCCCGCGGAGACTTCCAGCATGGCCTTAATCGCTTCGGGCGTGGCTCCGCCTCCATTGAAGCCGGTGGATGTCTTGACAAAATCCGCGCCGGCCGCGATACAGACCTCCGTGGCTTTCCGGATCTGCGCGTCGTCCAGCTGGCTGGTTTCGAAGATGACTTTCACGTTTACACCCTTTGGATGGGCTTCTTCCACCACCGCCCGGATTTCTTCCTCCACCACATCCCAGGCGCCGCCCCGGGCCGCGCCGTAGTTCATCACCATATCAATATCCACGACGCCCATCGCCGCATAGGCTCTGGCCGCTTCCCGCTTCGCCTCCACGCCGCCATAGCCGTAAGGGAAATCCAGCACGCAGCTCACCTTCGTGTTGGTTCCCTCGCACAGGCGCTTCGCCAGGGGAATATCGCATCCGCGGACGCACACGCTGTAGCTGTCGTAGGCAATGCATTCTTTGATCGCCGCCTCCGCCTGCTCCGGGGTCAGTTCAGGCTTCAGAACGGCCGCGTCGAAATACCTGGAAATCTTCATCGTTTTTCCTCCGTTTTTTCATCACCGGGACCGGTATGCCGGCCGGTGTAAAATCATCCGATTGGATTTTCCTTCAGGAAGGCAAGCACCTCCCCGTCGTCGGGCAGGGACGGTACGGAACCTCTGCGGGTCGCCGTGAGGGCGCCGCAGGCGCTGGCATAGCGCATGGCGTCGGCAATGCCGTCTCCCGCCGCCAGGCGTACGGCAAGCCCCCCGTTGAAAGCGTCTCCGGCTGCCGTGGAATCTACGGCCTGCACCCTGAAGGCCGGCATCAGAAAGCGTTCCCTGCCGTCATCGTAATAGGCGCCGAATTCCCCCAGGGTGATGATCAGCTTTGCCGCGCCCCGCCTGTGCAATGCTTCCGCGGCCGCCCCGCACCACGCCTCCAGAGGCATTCCCTCCCGGAGAATCCCGGTAAAGAATTCCGCTTCCGTTTCATTGGGGGTCACATAATCCGCCAGGGCGAACATCTCGTCGGGAATCTCACAGGCCGGCGCCGGATTCAGGATCACGGTACATCCGCAGTCCTTCGCCAGGCGCATGGCCCGCGTCACCGCGTCGGCGTTAACCTGCAGCTGAAACAGCGCGGAACCCGCCTGCTCAAAGGCCGGGCGCATGGCGTCCACCTCATCGGCCGTAATGGCCGCGTTGGCGTTCGGTGCCACAACGATCAGATTCTTTCCCCCATCCGCCACCATGACGCAGTCCGTCCCCGTGGGATGGTCCCGGTCCACCAGCACCCCTTCCACGTTGACGCCGTTTTCCCGCATGGTCTGAAGCAGATATTCGCCCCGCTCATCCGCGCCTACCTTTCCCAGCATCAGCGCCCGGGCGCCCAGCTTTGCGCAGACCACCGCCTGATTTCCGCCTTTTCCGCTGGCAAAGAATCCGCTGGCATAACCGGTCACCGTTTCCCCCACCCTTGGCAGGCGGTGGGACCAGATAAAGCAGTCATACAGCAGATCTCCAAAGATCGCAATGGTATTCATGCTGCTTATTTCCCCAGGCGCTTCGCCAGATAATCGTCGTCCACGTTGCGGACGGAGGTTCCCCAGGCCTTTTCCCGGACGAAGAACATGCCGTTCTGCTCCTGGCGCGGCCAGAAGGTCAGGATCCGGTAGGGCCGTTTGCCGTTGGTGTTGTCAATCCAGTGATAGACATGGGGCGGGATCACGATGCAGTCTCCCGGTTTCGTCTCCAGCCGCTCGCCGTCCAGATAGACATAGGTGCCGGGATCGCAGTCCAGGATATAGTAGATTTCCGCGTCATCGTGGGCGCTCCCCCGGCCCTCCGGTCCCGCCAGGTTTCCGCCCGGGGCCAGGGTGCCTTCATTGATATTGATCACCGGCATTCCCGCCATCTCATCCCCGGTCAGCATCTTGGAGATGTAGGCTCCGTCTTCGTATCCCACCACGTTCTCTGAATTAACCAGCTTCCATGCCTTTTCCATCCGAATTCACGCTCCTTGTCTTATTCTTTGAGAATCTGAAGCCCTGCGCCTGCCCGGGCCCGGGCAGGCGCAGGGAAGTCTGCCTCTTCTGTTTTACGGATAAATCTTGATTTCGCTGGTTTCCGTCCAGGGCGGCGTGGTCTCATCGCCCCAGTTTTCCACCAGTTCAAAACGCAGATACTTGGCCTTGACAGGCTCCGGGAACACGATGTCCTGCCACCCCTCCGCCTTTTCCATCGGGACGCGCAGGATAAAAGTCCAGGGCACATCGTCAATCTTGTCTTCCTTCCGGCGCAGTTTCCGCGGCTCATCCGTATCGGAATAATAAATATCAATGGTTTTCGCCAGCTCCTCCAGCACGGAGATATCCAGCCCTACGTTCCGGAAGATGCGCACCCGGGAAACGGTCTGCTCCTCCCCGAAGAAGCTGAGCACCACGTTTGCGGGGCCGCGGGTATTGGTTCCCCAGGTGCCGCCGTTGCGCTCAATATCATCCCGGATCAGGTTGGCCACCCAGAAAGTGGGATCGGATTCCGTGTGGGTTGTCCATTCGATCCGTGTGTAGTAGGATCCGTCGCGTCTGACACCAAGCGGATAATCCATAACAGTACCCTCCTTACAGCATCATGATTTGTGTTCACAGTCCATAGCTGCGCCTGACCATTTCGTCGATTTCCGCCCGCCCGGGCATCGCCGGGGCGGTCCCCAGCCGGGTCACGGACAGCGCTCCGGTGGCATTTCCGTACCTTGCCGCCTCGAACAGGTTCCGGCCCTCCGCCAGCGCCATGACAAATCCGCCGTTATAGGCGTCTCCCGCCCCGGTGGTGTCGATCGCGTCCACCTCCAGCCTGGGCAGCAGTTCATCCCGGGTTCCGTCATTCACGTATACCCCCAGGGCGCCCATGGTGATCACAACGTTCTTGATTCCTTTGTCCAGGAAAACCTGCGCGGCCTTCCGGGCGCTCTCCCTGTCGGTCACCGTAATCCCGGTCAGCGCCTGGGCCTCCGTTTCGTTGGGCGTAACAATATCGATCTTCGCCATCAGTTCATCCGGAATCGGCATGGCGGGGGCGGGATTGAGCACGATGCGGACACCGGCCCCGTGGGCGATCTCGATGGCGGCCCGCTGGGCGTCCATGTTGATCTCATGCTGCAGCAGCAGGATGGACGCGCCCTCAATCAGCGCGCGGCACCCCTCCACATCTTCGGGCGTAATATGCTGGCAGGCACCCGGCACCACCACAATCTCATTCTGCGCGGTTTTCTCGTCCACCATAATCAGCGCCGCGCCGGTGGGCTGCTCCTCATCCCGAAGAAAGTAATCGGTGCGCATGCCCTCGCCCTGATAGAAATTCAGCGCCACGTCCGCAAAGACGTCATTTCCCAGCTTGGTGACCATCACCACGTCCGCGCCGGCCCGGTGCGCCGCCACCGCCTGGTTTGATCCTTTTCCCCCCGGTCCGTACCGAAACCAGTTACCCAGAATAGTCTGTCCCGGAACTGGCAGCCCCGCCGACCGGCTGGTCAGATCCACCACAAAGCTGCCAAACACAACAATGGGCTTACCCATGAGCATTCCCCCTCTCCTTGATCTCCGCTTCCAGCGCCGCAATGGCCTCGGCCCCGTCAGCGATTCCGATTTCATAATGCGCCCAGCGGGTCTCCATGGGAGCAAGCATCTCCGGCTTTCCGCGCCTGATCTGCTCCTCTCTTCCCACCGCGTGGCAGTTTCCCGGTTCAAACGCCAGCACATATTCCGCGTCCCGCAGTACTTTCCATTCTGCCAGGCACGGAAGCTCACGAATATTATACTTCAGGTAAACCGCCAGCTCCAGCTCATCATTGATCAGCGCGCACAGGGTGCTGCCGTCCTCCCGGGCCCCCAGCTCCAGGAAAAACTGCTGCTCCAGGTAGCCGGGACGGGGCGGGCCGCACAGATCGTATTCCGCCAGGCCCGCCTTTGCGTGCGGGGTTTCCGCGCGCACCCCGCGTACGGGGGCGCAGAATCGGGCTCCGGCGCCCAGCACCGGATGTCCGATATTGATGTGGTAAAAGAACATCAGCATCTGGTCCGTTTCGCCCGCGTTGGTAAACGCGTCGGTAATCCGCAGGCTTTTGCCCCCCAGCCGGGTCTCCACGGTCCGGCGGAGCTCCAGATGCTCCCCGTGAAGCCGCCCTTCCTCCATGCGGCCGGATATGGTCATCCGGTATTCGTTCCCGATCCATTCCTCCCGGGCACACACATTGTCGGCGGGCGTATTGGAGATGCCGCCGTGCAGGCCCAGCGGTACGTCCTGCAGAATCCCCAGATTCCCTTTGCAGGCCGGGCCCGCGTTATTCAGGCCGCAGGTGGTCAGCATCCCGGCGAAGAAATTTTTCAGCCAGCCATCCCCGGAAGGATCATACAGCTGGGAAGCGCCGATCCCCGCTTTGGCCAGGTAAGCAACCGGGACGCCCCGATAGGTCATCTCCGGAATGTCCATGCCTCGGCCCGGAAGCACGGTGAAGCAAAGGCCTCCGCCCGTGTTCACCTCGATCGCTTCCGTACCGGCCCCCCGTCCGTCCGCGAGAAAAACCCGCTTCAGTCCGCACAGCTGGCGCATGTGGCCGTAATGGCGGATGCAGCCTGCCCTGGATTCCTCCGGTTCCCAGTTTTTCATTCGAAATCCACCATCACTTTAACGCGGGTATCATTGCGGGCCGTCACCGCCTCAAAGGCTTCGATCACCTGATCGAAGGGGAAGCGGTCCGTCAGCATCGGCATCAGGTCCAGCTTGCCCGCGGAGATCAGCGCCAGGATCTTCGGGGTAATATTCGGGGTTCCCGCGGCGCCGATCATCGTACAGTTCTTGACGATCAGCCGGTCCAGGCGAATCCCGTCCAGCACCTTTTCATAGAACGCGGGAATCACCAGGCTTCCGCTGCCCCGAAGCATCAGCATGGAATCATTCAGCAGTTCCGGCGCGCCGGTGGAATCCATCACGATATCCATTCCCCGGCCCTCCGTCTCCCGCATGACGATTTCATAAAGATTTTCACGGGTCATATTGACGGTGATATCCGCGCCCAGCTTCCGGGCGATTTCCAGCTTCGCGTCCTTCCGGCCCGCCACGATGGTCTTGCCGATTCCCAGCGCCTTGGCGCAGGCCATTCCTCCCAGGGAGATGGGGCCCGTGCCAACCACCAGCAGGGTTGTCTCCGGGGTAAACCCGGCCCTTTCCAGTCCGTAAAAACCGATCCCGGTGGGTTCAATCAGCGCGGCCTCGTCCAGCGGCACATTGTCCGGCACCTTATAGGCCATCCGCTCGGGAATCAGCATATATTCCGCGAACGCCCCCGGCCAGCAGTCGCGAATGGTCCCTACCGCGCGGCCCTTCAGGCAGGACTGATATTCCCCCCGCTTGCACATGGGGCATTCCCCGCAGAACCAGCCAGTATCCGAAACCACCGGATCCCCCGGCTTCACCTGCCAGCACTCGCTGCCGGTTTCCACAACCCGGCCGGACCATTCATGCCCCAGCCGGACCGGATAGACGGGATCGTTGCCGTCCCCCAGGTTCAGCACGCCTTTCTTGATCGCGATATCCGTGGCGCAGACGCCGCAGTGCGCCACCTTGCAAAGCACCTCCCGGGGGCCGGGAACCGGCTTTTCCATTTCCACAACCCGAAGTTCCCCCGGTGCATAGGCCAATAGTACCTTCATCAGGCTCACCTCTCCTTTTTATCCATGAAGAAACGGATCATTCCCTCCGGACGGAGCCTCCGCGGCCCCTCAGAAGTCCCGGGTATAACCGCAGATCCAGCCGCCGTCAATGGTCACGATGGATCCCGTCATATATCCGGAAACCTTCTCATCCGCCAGGAAGCAGGTCATATAGGCAATATCGTCCGGATCCCCGGCCCGATGCTGCGGAATATGGGAAAGAATCCCTTCGGATCTCGTTTTGTCGGAATAGAACAGCGCCCGCGTTCCTTCAAACATGATGGAGCCCGGGGCGATCCCGTTCACACGAATCTTTTCTGGCGCCAGCTCCATGGCCATGGCCTTCGTCAGATTGAAGACGCCGGCTTTGGCGGCCGTAAAGGCGCACTGCATCCGCAGCGGTGTCAGGCCTACGATGGAGCCGATATTGATAATGGAGCCGCCCTCCCCCTGGGCGATCATCTGTTTGATGGCGGGCTTGGAGCAGTAATACACCCCGTTCAGATCGGTGTTGATAATCCGCTCCCACAGGTCGTCGTCATACTCATGAATCGGCACCCGCTTGTCCGGCCCGCCGTTGATGCCCGCGTTGTTCACCAGGCAGTCCAGCCGGCCGTAAGTCTCCACCGTTTTCGCCACCAGCGCTTCATCGCTTTCCTTGTTCGACACGTCCGCCGTAATCGCCGCTGCTTCACCGCCTCCGGCCCGGATCTCTTCCACCACCGCTTCCAGCTTGGAAAGCGTACGGCCCGAAACAACCACCTTTGCACCGTTCTCCGCAAAGCGTCTGCACATGGCGCTCCCAATGGCGCCGCCTCCGCCGGTCACGATGACGACCTTTCCCTCCAGATCAAGCTTCATAAGGACACCCCTTTCTCTTTCAAATGCTATCGCTGATCCGTCTCCCGTTCTCCGACAGGCGGCGGTTTTTTCCTGAATGGATTTCATCCGCAGTTTACGAGGCGCGCGGAAACCCGCCTCCTGTACTGCCACCGATTATGCGGGCACCTTGCGCCGCTGGCGGAAGATGTCAAACAGCACCGCGCCGGCCATCAGCGCTCCCTGGATGGCAATCCGCATGGTGGTGGGCATACCCAGGAAGATGATGGCGTTTTCCGCCACAAACACCAGGGTGACCCCGATCAGCACCCCCAGGGGCGAGCCTTTGCCGCCGGACAGGGACACGCCGCCTACCACGCAGCCGGCGATGGCCCGGAATTCCCAGCCGTCCCCCGTTTCCGGCTTGCCGATGCCCAGATCCAGCGTCAGCAGAATCCCGGCGATGGCTGCCAGCAGGGCAGCCAGCACATAGGCGGTCATCCGCTTGCGCCTCACGTCGATGCCCGCCAGGACCGCCACTTCCCGGTTGTCGCCGCAGGCCAGCAGCCGCCTCCCCCACAGGGTCTTTTTGATGATGACAAAGACGATGGCAAACAGGATCAGCATGATCCAGAAATAAGGCAGCATGCCCAGCAGGCGCCGGTCGAAAAATTCGATCAGCGGCGCAGCCTTCGTCTTCCCCAGGGTCAGCTCATATCCCTTGATGCAGAGGTAGCGCGCACCGCCCACCATATACAGCGTGCCCATGGTGGCCACGAAGTCGGGCACCTTCATATAGACCACCAGAAATCCGTTGAACAGCCCGATGGCGGCCGCGATGAGCAGCGCAACCAGAATAGCCGGACCCGGTTCCCAGCCGAAGTCGACGCAGAGCATGGACATAAAGATGCCTGCGAAGCCCGCCACCCGGCCGGTGGAAATATCCACGTTTCCGGTCATCAGCGTGAAGGAGGCCCCCAAGGCGCAGATGGCGATAAACGGGATCTGGGTAAACATGGCGGAAAAGTTCCTTACCGTCAGGAAATCCCTCCGGAACAGCGTGGTAATCAGGATGATGCCCAGCAGCGGCATAAATACGCTGACTTCATCGCTGCGCAGAAAGCGGCGAAGGGTTCCATGCTTCTTTGCCGCAGATGTCTGTGTCATTTCATTCGCCCTCCTTTATCGCACGATGCGTCGGGCTTCGTACCGTTTCCGCAGGATGTCCAGCAGCACCGCGATCAGCAGGATCGCGCCGATCAGAACTAGCTGCAGATTGGTATCCACGTTCATGATGCGCAGCGCGCTCCACAGCACATGGAACAGCAGGACCCCCAGGCCGACGCCCAGCATGGAGCCGGAGCCCGCCATAATGCCGCCGATGTTCACGCAGATGATGGTTCTGAATTCGCGCCCCGCGCCGAACTCCGCCTTGGCCGTGGCCGCATCCAGCACATCAAAGATGCCCCCGCAGGCCGCAAACAGCCCCGCCAGCACCATGGCGATGATCTTGATCCGCTGCACGTTGATGCCCGCCATCTGCGCCGCGTTGGGGTTTCCGCCGCAGGCGCGAAGCTCGTATCCGAAGCGGGTCCGGCGCACCACCAGATCGCAGATCAGCAGCATGGCCACAAAGATAAAGAACAGCCAGTTCAGGCTCAGGGGCCTGGCCCTCGTAAAGGAAGAAGTGCCCAGGTCCTTAATGGAGATCGGCACGCCCTGGCTGATGGTCACGGCCAGACCCTGGCAGATAAACTGCGTGGCCAGGGTTGTAATCCAGGAGGACAGCCCCAGCTTCGTCGTGGCCAGGCCGTTGATCAGCCCCACGCAGGCGCCGGTCAGCAGACCAATGAGCAGGCAGGGCACCAGCCCGAATCCCCAGTACTGGCACGCCACGCCCACCATGATGCCGGACAGGCAGCCGCTCATTCCCACGGACAGGTCAATCTCTCCGGCGATGCAGGCAAAGGCCTGGCCCAGCGCCGCCGCCCCGATATAGATGGATCCTCTCAGAATGGAGGAAAAATATTTCCAGGTCAGAAAGCTCGGTTTGATGGATGTAGTAACGATGCAGAGCACCACGATGGGGATCAGCACACCTACCTCGGGGGTCAGCATCATCCGAATGGCAAAATCTCCCAGTTTTCGTTTGCCGGCGTTAACTGGTTTATCCATATGTTGCTCACTTCCTCGCAATCTCATTTCAGCCTTGACGTCACGTGCCTCATGCCGTCATTTGAAGGTGGTCACCGCCATATTCATGATGCGCTCGTCCGTACCTTCCTCCCGGGACAGCTCTCCCACAACCCGGCCTTCCGCCATCACCACGTACCGGTCGGACATGCCCATCAGCTCCGGCAGCTCGGAGGAAATCATGATGATCGCCACGCCGTCGGCCGCCATATCGTTGATGATATTGTAGATATCATTTTTGGAACCCACGTCGATGCCCTTCGTCGGCTCATCCAGAATCATGATGCGCGGCTCCGTGTTCAGGCTGCGGGCGATAACCACCTTCTGCTGGTTCCCGCCGGAAAGCGTATTGACCTTCGTGGCCACGGAAGGCGCCTTGATCCGCAGCTTGTCAAAATATCCCTGTACCCGGCTGCGCAGCCGTTTCTCGTTCACAAAGGGGCCGGAGGAAATCCGGTTCAGATTGGAGATCCCGATATTCGTTTTAATATCCCATACAAAGTTAAGCCCGAAAATCTTGCGGTCCTCCGACACAAGGTTCAGGCCGTTTCGCACTGCCTTTTCGGTTGTACCCAGCCTGACTTCCTTCCCATGGATAAAAATCTTCCCGGATTTGATGGGCACCATCCCGTAGATGGCCATGCACACCTCGCTCCGCCCGGCGCCCACCAGGCCGGCCATGCCGAGTACCTCGCCGGCCCGCACGCTGAAGGATACGTCATCGATCAGGTTTTTATTGGCGATGTAGGGATGGGCGATGGTCAGATGCTCCACCCGCAGGACCTCTTCCCCGATCTCCACATTGCGCGGGGGGTACATATTTTTCAGATCCCGGCCGATCATGTCCCGGATGATCCGCCCGGTATCATATTCCGCTTTTTCAAGGGTTGAAATGTTTTTTCCGTCCCGCAGAATCGTTACGCGGTCCGTCAGTTCCAGGATCTCTGCCAGCTTATGGGTCACAAAAATAATACTGGTACCCCGCTCCTTCAGCCGGCGTACCACCCGGAAAAGCTGGTCCACATCCTCGCTGGAAAGGGATGTGGTGGGTTCATCCAGGATCAGCACCCGGGGATTGGTCGCCAGCGCCCGGGCAATCATCAGCATCTGCTGCTGTCCGATGGACAGCTTGCGCACATCCGCGTGGGGATTCAGCATGATATGGTTGTCCTTCAGCAGCTTCTCCGCGGCGTCATACATGGATCTGAAGTCCACGAACATTTTCGCCTTTTTCTTATTTTTGATGCGGGCCAGCTCCAAATCGGACATATAGATATTTTCCGCCACGGAAAAATACTTGAGCACGTTGATTTCCTGCGGAACATACCCGATGCCCAGGTGCATGGCGTCGTTGGGGCTGTTCGGCCGGATTTCCTCGCCGTTGAGCTTCAGGGTACCGGTGTAGGAGCCATGGGGATAGATTCCGTTCAGAACCTTCAGCAGCGTGGATTTTCCCGCGCCGTTCTCGCCGATCAGGCCCAGCACCTCTCCGGGTTTGACGTTCAGGCAGATGTTGTCGTTCGCCAGAACGCCAGGAAACTTCTTGGTAATGTTTATCGCTTCCAGCGCATAGTTCACATTGATCACCTGTCTTTCACCGTTGGCGCAGCCGCAAGCATTCCGATTTCAATAAAAAGGGGAGACTGCCCTTGCGCGGGCAAAGGCAATCCCCCCGGTGTCAAGTTTTTCTTTTAAACAGGTTTGATCTTATTTGAAGAACTCCTGCACTTCAGCCGCGATGCCGCGATGGAACTCAAGTCCGTTGGGGCCTTCGCCGTCCACAGTCACAACAGGAGCTTCCAGGTCGGTCCACATAGGAACCTTTTCGCCGCGGAAGATCTTGTCCAGATATTCCATGGTCTTGTAAGCCTCATCGTACAGGGGCTGGGCCACGATGGCGGCCACCTTTCCGGCCGCCAGATAGTCCAGGTTGCCTTCCGTGGCGTCCATGCCGACGATGACCAGCTCGCCGGGCGCTTTGCCGGCCTTTTCGGCGGCATCAGCCCAGGTGATGGGGCTGTTGCCCGTGGTGCCGAATGCGCCGATGATGTCCTCATGCGCCTGGATGATGCCCAGGTTGATGGTCGTCGCGCTTTCCACCATGCCGCCTTCCAGTTCTACCGGCAGCAGGGTGATCTTGCTCAGGTCATACTTGTCGCCCAGGGTTCCCCAGGTCTCGATGAAGGAGTCGGTCGCCGCGTTCTCGGTCACGTTCTTGGTGTTCTGGGTCAGGGCCACAGAGCCTTCTTTGCCGCTCAGCTTCTCAGCCATCAGCTCCGCCACCTGCTTGCCGTAGAGCACCGGATCGCAGGCCATGTTGAAGGCCAGGCCTTCCGGATAGCTGCCGTCTTCCTGGGTGTGACGGAAGTGCGGAATACCGACGATGACGCCTTCAGCTGCCACTTTGGCCAGGGTCTCGTAGCAGCCGGAATCTCCGGCCCACAGCAGCAGGCCCTTGCCGCCTTCCGCGGCGAAGTCTTCAGCCGCCTGGAAAGCTTCACGGCTGTCTCCGCCCTCGGTGCCGATAACCTTAGCGTTGGTGTATCCAAGCGCCTGAGCCGCCTTCAGGAAGCCCAGCTGCACGATCCGGTGAACCGGGTGGTTCATGTTGTCCATGCAGATCGCCACCGGATAGTCCGCGGGATTGAACTCCTCCGCCATGGCCATCGGGATCGCCAATACCATGAATGTGAGTACCAGTGCCAGGATCCGTTTCATTGTAGAAGCCTCCTTTTTTTATTTTTCATCCGTCCAGCGGATGAAGATAACATGGGAAAAAAACAGGAACGCAAAAATGCGGTACCGGTTACGCAAACGTCCATAAAAGAAATCCTGCAACCTTTTCCGAACCTCGCATCGACCCGCGGCCAGATCCTCTGAGCGAACCATCTTCACATGTCACGGAACAACCTGTTTCCGAATCTGCCCTTATTATACCGACGACATTTCGGGATGTCAATACCATTTTTGTAAAAAAATGCCATTTTTTTCTCATTTAAGACAAATTTTCGATTCCGGCGCCGGAAAGCGCTGCCGGCCTTATGAAAATCTCCCCGGAGGATGAGAGATCTCTTCCGTCCGCATGCAGCAGAAAAAGACGGTACCGTCCGGTACCGCCTCTTCGGAGGTCAGCCGCGAATCGTGGAAATACTCCCCGATACCGGCTTACGTCCCTTCCGTTTTCGGATATTCAAAAATGTCGCTGTTTTCCCCGTTGGCCTCCAGATAGTCCGCATACTCTCTGGCATACCATTTGGCCATCTCCAGGTTATGCATCAGGTAGTGGCCGCAGTTGACGGCCGCCACCCCGGGCACCTCCTCCGCCTCCTCCACGGAGCGGAAGGCCCGCAGCATAAGGCCGTGCAGCGCCTTCGGCGGGCGGTCCCCCTTGAGGATCAGGTAAAAGCCCGTCAGGCACCCCATGGGCCCCCAGTAGATGATCTCATCCTTCCAGTCCGGATCATTGCGCAGGTACGTGGCTATCAGATGCTCCATGGAATGCATGGCCCCCGGATCAACCACCGGCTCCCTGTTGGGTCTTTTCAGCCGGATGTCATAGGTCGTAACTGCGTGACCGCCCACGTCGTCCACCCGGCTGGTGTAAATTCCCGGCACCAGGCGCATATGATCGATCGTAAAGCTCTGAATTAATTCCATTTTCCGATTCCTCCTTGGCCTGATGGCCGTGACTCGATGAAATCGCCGGGAAAGCAGCCCTTCCCCGGCGATGAAATCATTCCGCGCACCCCGCCGGGATACGCTCCCGGTCCTCTGTTTATACGTTGATCTCCACGCCGGATGCTTCCACTTCCGAAAGCAGCGGCCGCAGCTTCTCCAGATACTGCTCCACCTGTTCCCTGCACCGGCCGATATATTTCTCCGGCTGCAGTCCCGCCCGGATTTCCGCCTCCGTCAGCCTGAACTCCGGATCGGCCGCCAGCAGCTCCGGCAGGTTGCAGGGCTCCCCGTTCTTCATCCGGGCCGTCGCTTCCATGGAGCAGCGGCGGATCACCTCATGAGTTTCCTGACGGTCCGCCCCATGCTTCACCGCCTCCATCATCAGATTCTCCGTGGCGATGAAGGGCAGGTATTCCATGACCGTCCGCTCCACGATCTTCTCATTTACGTGCAGCCCGTCCGTCACATTCTGCGCCAGCCGCAGGATCGCGTCCGCGCACAGGAAGCCCTCAGGCAGAGAGATCCGCCGGTTGGCAGAATCGTCCAGGGTCCGCTCCAGCCACTGGGTGGAGGCGGTCATGGCCGGATTCAGGGCATCCGCCATCAGATACCGGCTCAGGGAGCAGATCCGCTCGCAGCGCATGGGATTCCGCTTATAGGGCATGGCGGAGGATCCGATCTGGCTCTTCTCGAAGGGCTCCTCCACCTGCCGGTCGTGCTGCAGCAGCCGGATGTCATTGGCCATCCGGTAGCAGCTCTGGGCCACGGCGCTCAGGCAGGAAAGGATCCGGCTGTCCAGCTTCCGGGGATAGGTCTGGCCGCAGACATCGTACAGCCGCTCAAACCCGAACCGTTCCCGCAGCCGCCGGTTCAGCTCCTCGCATTTGGCCTGATCCCCGTCGAACAGCTCCAGCAGGCTGGCCTCCGTGCCGGTGGCTCCCCGGCATCCCAGGAAGGGAATCGCGGAAAGCACGAAGTCCATCTCCTCCAGATCCGATGCCAGATCCTGCAGCCAGAGGGCCGCCCGCTTGCCCACGGTCACCAGCTGGGCCGGCTGATAATGGGTATAGCCCAGGGTCGGCAGCGCCTTATACTGATCCGCGAAGGCCGCCAGGTTTTTCATGACCTTCAGCAGCTCTCTCCGCAGATACCGCAGGGCGTCCCGGTACAGAATCAGGTCCGCGTTGTCCGTCACATAGCAGGAGGTGGCTCCCAGATGAATGATTCCCGCCGCCTCCGGCGCCGCCTGGCCGTAGGTGTACACATGGGCCATCACATCGTGGCGCACTTCCTTTTCCCGCCGCGCGGCCATTTCAAAATCAATGTCCTGCTGATGGGCTTCCAGGGCCCGCACCTGGGCTTCCGTAATCGGCAGTCCCAGCTCTCCCTCCGCCCGGGCCAGCTCCGTCCACAGCTTTCGCCAGGTGCGGATCCGGGTTCGGGCGGAAAACAGCTCCAGCATATATGCGCTGGCGTACCGGGAGGATAAGGGGGATTCATACTGATCGTACATGCTTGCTCCTTAATATTCAATGCTGGCTTCGTATACCTGTGCCACGTTGCCCCGGAGGGAAACCCTGCCGTTTTCACAGCGGACGTACAGATTTCCGCCGGGCACCTGAACCTGAATGTCCGTGCCCTCCTGGCAGTATCCGTTGGCAATGGCCGCCGCTGCCGCCGCGCAGGCGCCGGTGCCGCAGGCCATGGTTTCCCCGCTCCCCCGCTCCCAGCAGCGCATCCGCAGGGTGGTGGGATTCACGACCCGGATAAACTCCGTGTTAACCCGGTTGGGGAAGCGCTTTGAATGCTCGAACTGGGGCCCCAGGTGCTCCAGATCCAGCAGGTCGATGTGATCCGTGAACACCACGCAGTGGGGATTGCCCACCGAGACGCAGGTCACGTTGAAGGTTTGGATTTCCATAGCCGTATGGGTCTTATTGGGGCCGCTGACCTGGAGCGGCACGTTAATGGCCTGCTCGCAGTTCATGTTCACCGGTACGTCCGCCGGCCGGAAGCTCACCTCGCCCATGTCCACCGTCACGGACTGAACCTGGCCGAAGCGGGTCACCGTCCGCAAGGCGTGGATCCCGCTGCCGGTCTCCACGGTGAGCTCCTCCCGGTTGACAATGCCCCGGTCGTTCAGATATTTTGCCACGCAGCGGATGGCGTTCCCGCCGACGGGGCCTTCCGTTCCGTCCCGGTTGAACAGCCGGATCCGTACGTCCGCCCGCTGGCTGGGCCGGAGCAGCACCAGGCCCTCCGCGCCGGCGCCGAAGTGATTCTCGCACAGCCGGACGCACAGGCTCTCGATGCCTTCCACCCGGCCCTTCAGGGCGTCGATCAGAATATAGTCGTTGCCGGTGGCCTGCATCTTGACGAAGTTCAGCTTCTGCCGGCTCGGCCGCATGGCGTTCAGGTTCACCAGCTCCGTATTCTTCTCCGTGTACCGGCTCAGCAGGGTATCCGCCAGCGCCCGGGCCGTATCCAGGCTGGTAAAGCAGGGAATGCCCAGGGCCAGGGCCCGGCGGTGCAGGGCGCTGTAGTCCTCCAGGGTATTATCCTCCAGGGCGCCTGTATAGACTACATACCGGATGCTTCCCTCGGCCATCAGATCAAAGACGTGGCTGCTCTCCCCCAGCCCGCTGACGGCGGTCACCGGAATGCCCAGCCGGGCGATGGTTTTCGCCGTGCCCTCCGTGGCAAACAGGGGACACCGCAGGTCGTAGAACCGGCGGGCCAGCTCAATGATCTCCGGATAGTCGTATTCCGCCACGCTCAGCAACACCCCGGCCTCATCCTCCGCCTCGGTCACCTGCATGCCGGCGGCGGTCAGGCCCTTGAACAGCGCTTCGCTGACGTTCTTGCCGATGCCCAGTACCTCGCCGGTGGATTTCATTTCCGGTCCCAGATAGCTGTTGGCGTCCGACAGCTTCTCAAAGGAGAACACCGGCACCTTCACCGCCACATAGGGCGGCGGCGTCCGCAGCCCCGTACCGAAGCCCAGGGAGGCCAGCGGCTGGCCCAGCATGACCCGGGCGGCCAGATCCACCATGGGTACCCCCGTCACCTTGCTGATATAAGGCACGGTGCGGCTGGCCCGGGGATTCACCTCGATGACGTACAGCTCGCCCTGATAGACCAGATACTGGATATTTACCAGGCCCTTCGTTCCCAGGGCCAGGGCCAGCCGCTCGCTGGCGGCCACCACCGTATCCATCATATGGTCGTCCAGGGTATAGGGGGGATAGACGGCGATGGAGTCTCCGGAATGGATGCCGGCCCGCTCCACATGCTGCATGATGCCGGGAATCAGCACGTCCTTTCCGTCGGAGATCACGTCCACTTCCAGCTCAATCCCCGGCATGTACTTGTCAATCAGCACCGGGTTCTCAATCCCGTGGGCCAGGATCCGGCGCATATAGGTTTCCACGTCCTGATCCTTCCGGGCGATGGTCATGTTCTGCCCGCCGATCACATAGCTGGGCCGCAGCAGCACCGGATATCCCAGCCGGCCCGCCGCCGCCAGGGCTTCCTCCAGCGACAGCACGGATTCTCCCCGGGGCCGCCGGATGCCGAAGCGCTCCAGCAGGGCATCGAAACGGCTCCGGTCTTCCGCCAGATCGATGCCGTCGGCGCTGGTTCCCAGGATCGGAATTCCCCGCCGGTCCAGAGCCTTCACCAGCCGGATGGCGGTTTGTCCGCCGAAGGCCACCACCACGCCCACCGGCTTCTCGATTTCCATGATCCGGAGCACATCCTCCTCCAGCAGCGGCTCGAAATACAGCCGGTCCGCCGTGTCGTAGTCGGTGGAAACGGTTTCCGGATTGTTATTGATGATCACCACGTCATAGCCCAGCTCCCGCAGGGTCCAGACGCAGTGTACGCTGGAGTAGTCAAACTCGATGCCCTGACCGATCCGGATGGGGCCAGAGCCAAGCACCATCATCACGGGCTTCCCGCTGCGGGGATGGGTCACCGCCTCGCAGCGGGCCCTGGCCTCCTCCTCCGGCAGATCGCCGTTGTCGAAGTTGGCGTAGAAATACGGGGTTTCCGCGTCAAATTCCGCCGCGCAGGTATCCACGATGCGATAGGTGGCGGTGGCCTTCGGCAGATCCTGCCTTCCGGACAGCCGCTTCAGCGCCGCGTCCGGGTATCCCAGCCGCTTGCCTTCGTAATACTGCTCGTCCGTCATCCCGCCCGCAATGGCCTTCTCAAAGTCCGCCAGATGCTTCATCTTCCAGAGGAAGTATTCGTCGATCATGGTGATCCCGTGAATCTCCTCCACGGAGATCCCGGCCTTCAGGGCCTCGAAGACCGTAAACAGCCGGTGATCGTCCACCCGTTTCAGCCGCTCCCGCAGCGGCGCATCGTCCTCCGGATCCCGGTTCAGGGTGTCCTGGCCGATTTCCGCGCCGCGGATGGCCTTCATCAGGCCCATCTCGAAGCTGGGGGCGATGGACATGACCTCGCCGGTG
>CAZMFY010000028.1:0-18086 GCA_964565635.1 uncultured Oscillospiraceae bacterium | reverse complement strand
AACATATACTGGGACAGCATATTTTCTGAAGGGAGCGTATATCGGATGACCAGAGAACAGCTGATCGCTGATCGGGCGCTGTTGAGCGACAAGGCGCGAGGCGCCCTTTGCGGGCTTGCCATCGGAG
This sequence comes from uncultured Oscillospiraceae bacterium, assembly GCA_964565635.1. GTDB lineage: Bacteria > Bacillota > Clostridia > Christensenellales > Aristaeellaceae > Aristaeella. Next base: position 17,959 of record CAZMFY010000028.1, on the reverse strand, counting down.
ATTCCTTCGGGGATGCGGCGAGAAAGCCGGATTATCAGCGGGACTATGGAATCACCACCGACTTTCATCCGGGTGAATCCTGGAGTACCGATGATACCGAATTCGCGCTGCTGGTGGCGGAAACGATCCTTGAGGCGGGAGGGGATTTTACCGCCGAGGATGTGGAGCGCATGTGGCGCCGGCATGTGGTTGTTCAGGACGAGCTGAAGCGCGGCGGCGTCAGTGAAATGGATGCCGCGGCCAACCTGCGCAAGGGCATGCACGCGCCTCAGTCAGGCATGTACGGGACCCATACCTTCTCGGACGGTGCTGCCATGCGCTGCGGCCCCATCGGAATCTACTGCGCGGGGGATGCCGCGAAAGCGGCCGAGCTGTGCAGGATCGACGCGGAGATCAGCCACAGCCGGGACGGGATCTGGGGGGCGCAGATTGTGGCGGCTGCGGTGGCGCTGGCCATGGTCGATACGCCCTTCGATGAAATCTTCGATCGGGTGCTCCAGCTTGCTCCGCCCGAATCCTGGATGCGCCTGAAGCTGCAGGAAGCGTACGAGATCGTGGATGAAGCGAACGGGGAAATGACCGACGCGTGGATGCCGCTGCATGACCGCCTGTTCTGCTCCTACCGGGCGGCGACGCCTGAAGCGATCTCGGAGGCGATGGGATGTCTGCGGCTGGCCCACGGAAGCTTTAAAAGCGGCGTGCTGCTGGCTACCAACTTTGGCCGGGACGCGGATACCATCGGCGCGGTGGTCGGATGCATCCTCGGGGCGCGCTACGGGGCTTCATCGATCCCGCCGCACTGGCTGGAGCACACCCGGTATCCGTCCGGGACCTGCCTCCAGTTTACGAAAGGCATCGACCTGTTCGAAAAAGCGGAGCAGCTGGCGGAACTGATTCGTAAGAACGGATGAATCACGGAAACCGAGAAAAGCATTCATTGTGTCAGGAGATTGATCAGATGAGCAGAATACCGGGGGATTATCTGGAGCGGGTGTATGCGGGCTGGCTGGCTAAAATCATCGGAATTCGGCTGGGCGCGGCGGTGGAGGGCTGGGACTATGAACGGATCGCGCAGCTCTTTGGGGAGCTGACCTTCTATCCGGCGTACTACAAAAATTTTGCGGCGGATGATGACAGCAACGGGCCGCTGTACTTCCTCAGAGCGCTTGAGGATAAACGGGGAGAAACGCTGACGGCGCAGGATGTGGGGGAAGCACTGCTGAATTACGCGGCCTATGAGCACGGCTTCTTCTGGTGGGGCGGCTACGGGATCTCTACAGAACATACCGCTTATCTCAATCTGAGGCGCGGCATCCGGGCGCCCCGCAGCGGATCCGCCGAAATGAATACGATGGCGGTGGCGGAGCAGATCGGCGGACAGATCTTTATCGATACCTGGGGACTGGTGGCGCCAGGAAATCCGGCGCTGGCGGCGGATCTGGCGGCCAAAGCAGCTTCCGTGACCCATGACAGAAACGGCATCTATGGCGGCATCTTCGTGGCCTGCGCCATCAGCGCCGCGTTTGTGAAAAGCGATATTCGCGATGTGATCGAGACGGCGCTGAGCTTTATCCCGGAGGACTGTGAATACACCCGCGCCGTGCGCGCCGTGCTGCATTATCATGACAGCCATCCGGAGTCCCACTGGCGGGACTGCTTCCGGTATGTGCATGATTACTGGGGATATGACCGGTATCCCGGCGCCTGCCACATCATTCCCAACTGTGCCGTGATGGCCCTGGCCATGGCCTACGGGAACGGAGATTTTGAAGACACCCTGAACATCTGCAACATGTGCGGATGGGATACGGACTGCAACGTGGGCAACGTGGCGACGATCATGGGGGTTCTCTGCGGGCTCGAGGCGATCGATACGGAAAAATGGATCCGTCCCGTCAATGACCTCTGCATCCGTTCCGGCGTCATGGGAGACATGAACATCTCGGACATTCCCTACGGCGCCAGCTATATCGCCAGTCTGGCCTATCCCCTGGCGGGAGAGGACTACCCGCCGGAATGGAAGGAGTGGCTGACCAGCCGCATTCATGACTGCCACTTTGAGTATCCCAAGAGCACCCACGCGCTGTACGTGCGCTCCGAGGGCCCCTGCAATACGGCGCATCTTTTCAATACGGCGGAGGATGCCCATACCGGGAAACGCAGCCTGCGCTTCTTTGCGACCCGGCTGCAGCCGGAGCAGCAGCTGTTCCTGTACCGGAAAACCTACTACTGGAAGGAAGATTTCAGCGATTCCAGATATGATCCGGTCTTTTCCCCGATTCTGTATCCCGGGCAGAGGGTTTCCGGCTGGGTGCGGGTGCCGGATTATGGCAGCGATACCTGGGGCTGCGCCTATGTCCGGGACACCAGGCGGGACGTGACGATCTACGGGGAGAAGGTCCGACTCCCCCACGGCGGACCCTGGCAGGAGGTTACAGTCGATATCCCTGCCATGGAGGGCGGCTTGATCGACGAGGCGGGCTTCTGCCTCTGGACCCCGGATGAAAAGGTCAAGAAGGGATATCAGCTGGTGGCGCTGGTGGATGATCTGCATTTTGACGGACTGCCGGACTATTCCCTTGAGTTCAGGAACGAGAAGACGGAGGTCTGGAGCGAACGGCATACCGATATCACCCAGATTTCACGGATGAAGGGACGGGCGGAGCTCAGCGGCGGCCTGCTGCATATTGCCTGCGAGGATGAAGGTGAATGGTATACCGGGTCCTCGGAATGGCGGGATTATACCGCGGCATTTGAAATGACGCGGGAAAGCGGCCCCTATCAGGACGTGCTGGTCCGCGTACAGGGGGCGATCCGCAGCTATGCCGTCGGCTTTGACGGGGAGCATCTGCGGATCCGTAAAAACGACAATGGATATACCACCCTGGCGCAGGTTCCCTGCCCGGCCCCGATGGAGGAAAAAATCAAAATCACGGTCACCGTGAAGGGAAACCGGATCCACGCCCGCTGCGGAGACGCAGCCGTGGAATGGGAGGACAGGGAGCGCCCCTATCTGCACGGCGCGGTGGGCGTGGCCGTGCGGGAAGGCAGCAGGGCTTCGGTGGAGCGCATCTCCGTCAGGGGAATCGGCTGATATACAGCGAAATATGTCAATGGACCAACCCGACAGGACGCGGCAGGAAAGGAAACTGACCGATGCGGGACATGACAGGAGCTTCCGGCAAAACCATTCCCGGGAGTCAGGAATTGCTTCAATCCCTTCAGAAAATCGAAGAAGCGCAGCAGACCCCTATTCATTCGATTACATGGTGCTGGGATCGGGAGGGGGATACCGGCAGCCTTGACTGGGGCTGCCGGTCCGACCGGGGAACGTATTCCGCCGAAGCCCTGCAGAACCGCTTTCAGAAGATTGCGGAAGGAGCGGAATATCCGTATCTTCTGTATCTGCCGCCGGCATATGATCCCCGTCGGGACTGCCCTGCCATCCTCTTTCTGCACGGAATCGGCGAAAGGGGAAAGGATCCCCTGGCCCTGGCGGATTACGGCCCCTTTCAGTATATCCTGCAGGGACATACGCTGCCTTTCATGGTGATCGCCCCCGTGCTGGAGGCTCAATATCACTGGGTGGAAGACGAACAGGGAAACGAAACTGATCGGCAGATGCGCCGACTGGAGCGGTTCATCGGCCAGATGCGCCGGCGCTATGCCATCGACCCCCAAAGGATCATGCTGACGGGCCTGAGCATGGGCGGGCGCGGAGCGTACAAGCTGGCCTGCGCTTTGCCGGACGTCTTTGCCGCGGCGGCCATATGCTGCGGCCGGGCTGCGCCTCGTGAAGCGCCTGACCGATTCTATTATCAGCTTGAAGAGATCAGGTTTTCCTGCTGGATATTCCACGGGCTTCAGGATGCCGTTGTGAATCCCGAGCATGCGCTGGCCTGTGCCCGCCGATTGAGAAGCCTGGATTCGGAGCGGCCGCTGAGGCTGACCCTGTATCCCCATATCGGACACGACTGTTATGTTCCCGCCTATCTGGAGCCGAGGCTGTACGGCTGGTTTGAGGAGAAGAGAAAGGGCTGAGTCCTCCGCCACCCTTGCGGAGAAGGCGGCCGGGGCGCTGCGGAGCCGGAAGGAATGACAGGCCATGGCTGAACTGCAAAACCAAGGGATGAATATTCCCGCAAAAACGATCATATACAGGGTGCGCCGCCGGGCCAAGGAAAGGGCCCGGCGGACAGCACTCATTTATTTGAAGAGAGAAGGGGACGAATGAATACAACGATTTTATCACCCTGCGGCATCCTGGGTTACGGCTTCCCGCTGGCCTCTTTGGAACGGGCCTTGCAGCAGCAGCCGGATGCCATTGTGGTGGATGCCGGCAGTACGGATGCGGGCCCCCATAAGTTGGGGGCCGGCACGGCCATCGTCAGCCGGATGGCGGCGAAAAAGGATCTGACCGCGCTTATGGAGGGTGGACGGCGCCTGGGTATCCCGCTGATCGTGGGCTCAGCCGGCGGATCCGGGGCCCGAAAGCATACGCAGTGGACTCTGGATATCGTGAAGGAGATCGCCGCCGAAATGAACTGGCACCCTAAGCTGGGGGTCATCTGGGCGGATATCCCCAAAGAGGACATCTGGGAAGCGCATCAAAAGGGCCGCATCGAGAAAATGTCTCCCAATGTGCCTGACATCACCCGGGATACCCTGAATGAGACCAACGGGGTTGTGGCCCAGATGGGTGCGGAGCCGATCATTGAAGCGCTTCGTCTGCGGCCGGATATTCTGATCTGCGGGCGGGCCTATGATCCTGCGCCTTTTGCGGCGGTTGGGATCCTGGCCGGGCACGACCCGGCGCTGTGCTATCATCTGGGCAAGATCCTTGAATGCGGAACCCTCTGCGCAGAGCCGGGGACCGCGAAGGACGTGATGCTGGGCAGACTGGACGATACGGGCTTTGAAGTCTGGGCAGCTGATCCTCAGCGAAAGTGCACGCCGGTTTCGGTTGCGGCCCATACCTTCTATGAGAAGGATCACCCTTACCTGCTGAAGGGCCCAGGCATTCTGCTGGATCTGGAGGGCTGCTCCTTCCAACAGGTTTCAGACGGCCGCGTCAGGGTGGAGGGAAGCCGGATTACCTATCCGCCGTATACCATCAAGCTGGAGGGGGCGCGAAGGGTGGCCTATCGTACCTTCGTTCTGGCCGGCATCCGGGATCCGCTGCTGATCGGTCAGCTGGATGCGGTGGAAGCGGAGGTGACCCGATCCGTACAGGCCTATTATTCCGATATCCCCGCGGAAAGCTATCAGATCCGTTTTGTGCATTATGGCCTTGACGGCGTCATGGGGGATCTGGAGCCTGACAGAACATTGCCTCACGAGGTGGGACTGATGTTTGAGGTGATCGCGGATACGCAGGAGAAAGCGGATGCCATCTGCGCGACGACGCGATCGGCGTATTTACACTATGGTTACCCGGGCCGGAAATCGACGGCCGGAAACCTGGCCTTTCCCTTTGCGCCCAGCGATATCTCATTCGGCCCCGTTTACGCCTTCTCCGTATATCATCTGATGCATGTGGACTCGGCAACCCGGTATTTTCCGCTGGAATGGCTGGAGGTGTGAAGATGAAGCTGTATGAACTCGCGCATGTACTGCGCTCCAAGAACAGCGGGCCCTTCGAAGTCACCCTTGACATCCTGTTCGACCGGAAGGAAGCGTATGAACGGGTGAAGCGCAGCGGCGCGGTGACGAAAAAAAGCGTGGCGGCTTTATACCATATCCCGGAAGAAAGCATTACGGATTTCGCCTGCTATGACGCCGGACTTGGGATCAAGATCACCTACCTGCGCGGCACGGCTTCCGGAACGGTCGGAGACCGGGACGTGTACGGCGCACAGCAGCACGCGCCGCTGATGGGGATTGAGATCGAATAACAGCACGAACCGCCCCGAAATGACTGCGGACTTCTTTCCGGTAAAAGGATTGCGTTTTTTTTGATCTTCCGCTATGATGAGCGGCGGCGCATTGATCGATCAGGGGACAGAGGAGAATCTGCGGCCCCGGATCGAGGAGAAACGGCCGCCGGATCCGACGGGATTCCGGGAACGGCTCCGCCGTGAGCGGAAACAGAACGGAAACCGCGGAGCAAAAGAGGAAGAATTGGGAGGAAGAGCTTTATGGAAAAGAAACAGGGAATCAGGCTGCCTGTGATAGCCGTCATCGTGCTGATTGTCTATCTGGTGATCGGAATCTGGGGAGGGATGCGGATCCTGGGCGGCAACGGCGGAGCGGTGAAGCCCGTCAGCGGCGAGGAAGCGCTGGCCTCCTGGTCCGCCGATTCCGCGGCCCGGGACGCCCTGATTGCCTATGTGAACGCCGTGACGGAGGAAGGCGGCCCGGACTATATTCCCGTAAAAGACCGGATCGCCGTGTTCGACATGGACGGGACCCTGGTCTGTGAGACCTACTATACCTACTACGACACGATGATGTTTATCGAATACTGCCTCGTGGATCATCCGGAGCGGGTTTCGGACGAGCTGAAGCAGGTGGCGGCCGCCATCAAGCCGGGCTATGTGGCGGATGAGAACCTGGCCAGAAACTTCGCCCGGGCCTACGCGGGGATGACGATGGAGGAATACTACGATTACGCGGTTGAATTCGGCCAGAAGAAGACCGGCAGCTTTAACAACATGCGGTATATCGATAACTGCTATATTCCCATGGTAGAGCTGGTGAAATACCTGTACGATCATGGATTCACGGTCTATGTGATCAGCGGCACGGAACGGACCGTGACCCGGGCTGTCGTGGCCAATTCTCCCCTCCGGGATTACGTGACGCCCAACCACGTGATCGGAACGACCTTCGAAGTGAAGCAGCGCGGGTACGAAACGGAGCCTTACAATATCAATTACAAGTATGAGAACGGGGACGACCTGGTGCTTACCGGCGGATTTATCCAGAAGAATCTGAACGGCAACAAATCCATCTACATCGAGCGGGAAATCGGGCAGCGGCCGGTGCTGGCCTTCGGAAACAGCGGCAGCGACACCAGCATGATGAATTACACCATCGACAGCCGGAATCCCTATCGGGCCCAGGCCTATATGGTCGTCGCAGACGACGACGTCCGGGAATGGGGAAAACAGGACTGGGCCGCCAAGTCCGCGGAATATGAGGCGAAGGGATATATTCCTATCTCCATGAAGAACGATTTTACGCAGATCTACGGGGAAGGGATCACACGGGCGGATACCCAGTATCAGGAGCCGGACTGGTCGGGCGCGGCCTGGTATCAGGACGCGGAATCGGAAGAGGAGCAGGCCTCGGAGACGGATGCGATCATTCCTGAGGAGACCCAGGCTCCGGAAACGGACGCTGCGACACCGGAGGCGGATGAGGAGGTTCCGGAAGCGGAACAGTTGGACAACGCGGCATAAGGCTCCCTAAAAGAGGACCGTTTCTTTATGTTCATTCTCAAAAAGAGTTTGAACGCAGGAAATGGTCCTTTTTACGGTTTTCCTTTCGGTCAGCGCGCGCATGAAAGCATGAGCGCGTATGCGAGAAATCCGGCACAGGTGGCGAAGGCCGCGCCGGTTGTGCATTCCCCGGTATCTTCATGTACGCTTTCGCAGGCAATTCCATGATCCATTCCGGCTGCCCGCAGATGCTGGAGCGCCTCTGAAGCATATCCCGTCAGCAGGCTGTTGCAGATCGAGAGAATCCATGGGTGCGGCGCGTGCTTGCAGCCGATTTCAGCAATGGGATGCCCGGCGAAGGACAAAGGATAGCGCTCATCCCGGATAAGAGAGACGGTGGCCTGCCAGACGGGATCATCTATCCCGCAGAAGCCATAAAAAGGAAGAAGCTGCAGGCTTCCCGGCGGTTCATCGTAAATATCCCAATGGCCGTCCAGATCCACGGACCAGGCAAAAATGGCTTTGCCCTCGTGCTGGAATACGCATTGTTCCCGAAGCGCTTTTCTGACCTTTTCCGCCTGGGCTGCCAGCTCCGGTCGGTTCAGCCAGCGCGAAAGAGCATGCAGCGATTTCCAGACCAGCACGTTGTCGTATGTGAGATAAGGATAATTGTGCATATCATCGGTGGGCTGCAGGAAGGTACTGTATAGATCAATTGCCGGATGCTTCCGTGCGTTCAGCTTTTGCAGGATGCTTTCCAGCGCGCCATGAATTTCCGCAACATGCAGGATCGCCGCATCCTGCGTTTTTTCAATATACCGGGCCAGCGCAATCACCGGGGCGCACAGCTCGTCCAGCTCAAACCCGGGCTCCAGCACCGTGCCGTCGATATACCGGCTGTGGATCCCAAAGTTACGGCTTTGCCGATGAAAAACAGACAGGAGCAGTTCTTTGGCGTAAACCGGATCCGCTTCCACAATGGAGGGGAAGGCCCACAACAGACTGTCCCGATCCCAGTAGGCGGCGGAAACATAATATCTGGGGCTGCGGGAGGTCATCATGCACAGTTCTTCCGTGTCTACGGTACGGCCGGAAGCATAGAAGAAGGCAAAGAACAGGTTGGTATTCAGCAGCGTTTCGATTTTTGAATCCTCAGCATGCTTTTCCCGCGCGGAAAGCCAGGAAACGGTGCGCTTCCGCAAGGCTTCAAATCCCTGCCGAAGCATTTCCTTGGCGCCCGCGGCCGCGGCGACTTCCTCATAGCCGATGCCGAAAAAAAGATCCAGAGACATCGCTTCGCCGGGCTGCAGGGAGGCAGTTTTATGAATGCTGTACTGAAAGCCATCCTGCTCCCAGGCTGCGCCCTGATCGATCCGGCTGTAAGGCTGATCGTCCCCTGTGATCGGCGCAAAAGCAATCAGCGGCGTGCCGGGCACCTGCTGAAACACAAACATGTGATTCCAGCCGGAAGGTTTTACCGTTTTTCCCGCCGTCAGGGGGATGCTTTCATTGACGGTATGCCGCGTTCTATCCCAGGAGCCATCCACGCCGATTCTGATTACATGCGCGGAGGAGGTTTCATTTTCTGCTTCCAGCCTCAGGCAGAAGCCGCGCTCCCCAATAGGCGCCAAATATGTACAACGGAAAGAGATTCCCGCGTTCCGGGAAGAGAAGGTGGGAATCCAGAAATGCTCCCGCTGCCAGGAGAGTGTCCCTGCTTCCGCTTTTCCGTCGCATTGCAGAAAGGGACGGACGAAGCCCGCATTTCCCAGCATTTCGATCATGCCCCTGACGCCCATATACAGACAGGAGATTCCTTCGACGGCCCCGTCCCTTTCCCGGATCGTGGGTAAGGATACATATTCATTGCCGGTCACGTGGTATTGTTCCATGGTTCCCTCCTGAAAAAGGAGGAAGGCACCGGGCCTTCCCCCTTTTTGAAATGAATTGATTGTTTTCTCACCGCAAAGGATATCACAGAAGACCTGCGTCTTCCAGCTGGGACTGGATATCATCCAGCGCTTCCTGCGCGGACATATCGTTCATTTCAAGGGTGCTCAGCACGTTGCCGATGATTTCGCTGGCCGCGCCGGATTCCTTCAGCGCCGGAGGCGCGGCGGCATAATCCATGCTGTCAAACACGGCGGCGCGATTGGCGGGAGGCGTCACTTCCAGATATTGACTCAGCTTGCTCTGGTCGGCGATGGTGGGCAGCTCCCAGCTGGCGTCCAGGCGCAGCTGCACGATATCGGGATCGGACCCCATGGCGTCGATAAATCTGGCCGCCGCTTCTTTCTTTTCGCTGGAGGGAGAGACGCAGTTCACGTTGGCAAAGAAGAAGGTGGATTTGGTCTTGTAGCCGGGCTCCACCACGATATCCCAGTCGAAGGCGCACTTTTCGGTAAAGGTGGGGAAAGCCCAGATGCCGGTGATGATCATGCCCAGCTTGCCTTCCGTGAACAGATCCCAGTCGCCGCGTCCGGCCATTTCCTCGGCGGTAGGCTGAACGTGGTTTTCACCGCGAACGCGTTTAATCATGGCGTCCAGCACTTCCACGTTTTCAGGGCTGTTGGCGGTAAAGGCTGTATAGTCCTCATTCAGCAGGCTGCCGCCATTGCCCTTGACGGATTTGTAAAACTCGTTGTAGCTGATGGGCTGATAGAAGCCCCAGATGTCATCGCCCAGCGCCCTGATGGCCTCAGCCGCCTTCTGAATATCCGCCCAGGTCCAGTCATTGGTGGGATACGCAATTCCTGCCTGATTGAAGAGCGCTTTGTTATAAATCAGGACGCAGGTGGAAAAGCTCATGGGGACGGCATACAGCTTGCTGGCGGAAGAGACCGCCTCCAGCGTCCCGGCGGAGTAGTTTTCCGTGTTCACCAGCCCCGTCAGATCGGCGCAGGCGTTGCGCAGCATGTAAGCCAGATAGTTTTTCATGTTCATTTCAAACACATCCGGCGCATTCTGGCCGCCCACGGTGGTCGCCAGCTTGGTGAAATAATTGTCGTAACCGGTAATCTGCACGTCAACTTTGATGTCAGGGTTTTTCTCTTCAAAGACGGCAATCATCTTTTTGAGCGTTTCCTCCTGAGCCCCGGCGCCTGAGAAGTGGGCGTAGGTGATGGTGACTGGCTCAGCCAGCGCGGAGACGCTCAGCGTCAGCACCAGGGTCAGTATGAGAAACAGTGCAGCAGTTTTTTTCATAGGGAAAGCCTCCTTTTATATTTGCAAACGCGCGCAGCGTTTACATTCAGTTTGATTTCCCGGCAGGGATCATTTCAATCCGCCCAGGCTGATGCCCTGATCCACATAGCGCTGAGAGATCAGATAGACCACCAGGATCGGCAGTATGGTAAGAACGGCGCCGGCCATCAGCACATGCTCGTTGTTCTTATACATTCCGTTCATGTTGCCCAGTACGACCTGAAGCGTCTGCTTGCTCGTGGAGGTCAGGACAATCAACGGCCACAGGTAACTGTTCCAGCTTCCCATAAAGGACAGCAGCACCATCGTAGACAGGGTCGGCATCACCATGGGCAGCATGATCTGAAAGAAAATACGATACAGGGAAGCCCCATCCAGAAAAGCGGATTCCATATAGGCGTCGTTTACGCTCATCATGCTCTGACGCATCAGGAAGACGCCAAAGGCATTTGCCAGGGAAGGCAGAATCAGGCCTGTATAGGTGTCCAGCAAACCCAGCATCCGCAAAATGATATAATTGGGCACCATGGTCACGGTGCCGGGGATCATCATGGTGGCCAGATACAGCCCGAACAGCTTCCCGCTCCCCTTAAAAGGCAGCTTGGCAAACACAAAGGCGGCCATGGAGGCGGATCCTACCGCAACAATGGTGCAGGCAATGGCCAGAACCAGGCTGTTCAGGCTGGAACGGGCAAAGGAAAATCCCTGCATATTGAATACTCTTTGGTAGCCCTCAAGGGTGGGATGTTCCGGGATCCAGCGGATCGGGATGGTCCGGATGGCTTCGGCTCCCTTGAATGAGGATGAAAGCATCCACAAAAAAGGAAGAACCGTAAACAATACGATCACGAACAGCATCAGATAGAAAAGCGCGATCCGAAGCGCTTTCCTCCCATCTGTCATTTCACGCATCATAGTTCACCCACTTCCTTTGGAGCCTGAATTGAATCACGGTAAACACCAGGATCAGCGCGAACAGGATCCATGAATAAGCGCTGGCCAGGCCCATCTTGTATTGCTTGAACGCGTATTTGTAAATGCGCTCCAGGAATACGGTCGTAGCGCCGCCCGGCCCGCCGTCGGTCATGATCAGCACGGAGTCGAACACCTGCAGGCCGTAGATAATATTGATCACAATCAGCAGAAACAGGGTGGGCGAAATTAGCGGAAGCGTGATTTTTATCAGCTTCTTCCATCCTGTCGCGCCGTCAATGGCTGCTGCTTCATAACAGGAAGAATCGATGGATTTGAGCGCGGAAAGCACCATGAGGGCGTAATAGCCGGTGTCTTTCCATACGGCGGCCAGGACGATCCCCGGCATAGCCCATTCCTTGCTGTTCAGCCAGGAGGGCCCCGCGATCCCGAATACAGCAAGCAGCTGGTTCAGCAGCCCGTATTTCCCGCTGAGCACCCACTGCCAGACTACAGCGGCAGCGACCCAGGAGGTAATCACGGGCGTATAGCATACGGTGCGAAAAATGCCGTGTCCTTTGAAGGATTGATTCAGGATCAGCGCTTCTCCGACGGAAGTGATCAGAATCATCGGAAGATACAGGATCAGATAGGTGAATGTATGCCCCATAACCTTCGGAAATTCACTGCCCGTCAGGATTCGGATATAGTTTCGGAGGCCTATATACTCCATGGTGTTCATGGGCATCAACAGATCGTAATCCATCAGGCTGAATACGGCGGTTGCCAGGATCGGCAGCAGGCAGAAGCCCATCACCCCAATCAGCGACGGAAGCAGAAGGATGGCAGTGGCCCGTCTCCTGCCGGGTGTGTTAGGGATATACATGCTATGAATCCTCCTTTACGAAGCGGGCCTGATGATGGTCGGCAGTCAGACGGTATCTTTCTCCCCGGAACCACAGGGGGAGAGAGACGGAACGAATTTCGTCCGGCAAATGCGCGGCGAAGTAAAGCCGGTCTTCATCATTCCATACGCCCAGCACACCATAGACCAGCGCCTGCCAGGCCGCCCCCAGGGCGGCCATGTGAATGCCCTCCCGTCCGGTATTATTGAGTTCATCTCTGAGATCAAGGAAGAGTGCCCGGATGAAATAATCCCAGGCCTGCTCCCGAAGACCCAGCTGAAAGGCCAGCAGCGCATGCACACCGTAGCTCAGGCTGCTGTCATGAACGGTCAGCGGCTCATAGGTCTGCCATACTGCCAGCTTTTCCTTTTCCGTAAACCGGGCCGGGAACAGCACCATCAGCTGCACCAGATCAGCCTGCTTCAGGGCCTTATAGCGCTGCATCCGGTCAAAGCAGATGGTGCGGTACAGCGGCTCACCCGCTTCCCGCTTGTTTGGAAGTGGTTCCAACCGGTCAAACAGTTCATCCTGCCTGTACAGCTGCTTCTCCGGGTCGTACAGGATCGTGATATGATCAGCAAAGAAACGAAGCGCTTCCTTTTCCTGATCATCCATCAGGTCAGACGCATATCGCAAAGCAAGCTCCACATTATGCCTGGCCAGATAGTTCGTGTAGGTATTGTTGACGGCGGCGCCGCAGTATTCATCCGGACCTTTTACAAAAAACGAGGAATACTGTCCCCTGTTTTCTTCCCAGGTGAAACGGCTTTTCCAGTATCGCGCGGTCTCCAGAAACAGCCTGCGCATATCCTCCGTGGGCGCTGTGCCGGTAATATCCAGCATCCGTTCCAATGCGTATGCCACATCCGCGGTGATATGCACTTCGCACAGGCCGATATCCCAGCTTTCGCATTGCTCCGTGCCGTCAAAGGCGCACATCCACGGGAAGCGGGCGCCGACCAGGTTTTGCTTCTGCGCCAGCTTCTTTGCCTGAGGCAGATGGTTGATCCTGTACCGCATCAGATTGCGGGCCGCCTCCGGCCGATGCCAGCAGAAGAAGGGCAGCATGAAAATATCGGTATCCCAGAAAGCATTGCCTTTATAGCGGCCATGGGTCAATCCCCGCGCGCCGATGGAAACATGGGGGTCATCCGCGGCGTTGCCGCACAAAAGCTGAAAGATGTTCCACCGCATCGCCCCCTGAATTTCCTCATCGGCATCCAGTTCAACATCGCAGTCCCGCCACAGCGCTGCCCAGGCATCGATGTGGGCCTGCCAGGGATCCTTTAATCCGGCGCCAGGCGCTTCCCGATCCAGCAGCACCCGGATCCGCTTTTCGATCGTGACCGGCTTCCCGGGGACAAGCGGTATTTCAAAGGAAGCCCCGGGGACCGGTATCCCGTGAATATATACCTGCTGAAGGAAACGGATGAGGCGTCCGGAAGAGACGGCTTGCATGGTCAGCGTATCATCTGTTTTTTCCAGCGTTTTCAGCAGCGGAACCGTTTCCGTTTCTTCCACCATCTGATCGTCATTTACAGGCAGATTTGCCACGCCATCATCCAGCCGGGCCTGAACCGTAACGGTTTGCTCCCGGATCGACGCAAGGGTCATCCGGACGCACAGGAGCTGGGGATCGGCCATGCTGGCCATGCGCTGCACCGATACGGTCAGGCCCCACTCCTGCCAGGTCTGGGTAAAAATCCCCATGCGCAGATCAAGGGACTGATGACAGCCGGCCGGCGCATATCCCTCCACCGTCATTCCCAGCACATCCGGCAGCTGCACCATATCGGTAATCCCGGGCTTCACCGGCTCAAAAAAGCCTGCCCGGAAGAGCGCATGCTGATCCTTTCCGGCTTTGGGCATCTGCAGATCAAATCCACGCATGCCAAGGCAGCCGTTGCCGAGAGAAAAAATGCTCTCGGTATAGTCGGTGACCGGGCCATCCGTTTCAATTGTCCAGGCATGGATTTCAGGTTTCATTTTCCTTCACCCTTTCCAGCGCGATCGCCTGATCCAGCGGGCCGGCAAACTCCCTGTACTGTCCGCCGGCATGGGTTTCACCTGTGAAATAATGCCTCCATGTTCCCTGAGGCAGCCAGACCCTGCGGCTGCAGGCGCCTTCTTCCAGGATGGGGCAAACCAGCAGATCCCGGCCCAGCATATATTGATCCGCGCATGCGCAGGCATGCTCATCCTCCGGGAAATCCAGGCACAGATGCGCCATCAGGGGCCGCTCATGCTCCGCGCACCAGGCTGCTTCCCGGATCAGATAGGGCTGCAGCTTTTTACGCAGTCTGGCAAACCGCACACTGATCTCCAGAACGCGGGGATCTTGCAGCTTCTCCGCCAGGTTCCACGGACTGCGGTCATTATTGAAGCCGTCTTCATGGGTGGCGTAGAACTGTCCGCTCCGGGGCTCGGCATGCCATTGCATGACGGGGCAGAAGCAGCCCAGGGCCGTGGCCCGGAGGTATAGCTCCGCGTCCGGCAGTTCACCGGCAAAGCCGCCGATATCAAAGCTCCAGAACAGGATGCCGCTCAGCCCCGCGCTGATTCCCGCTCGCAGCTGGGATCGCAGCTCGTCCCACGTGCTCAGCTGATCACCGGCCCAATGGATGGGTCTCGTCTGCGCGCCGACGGAATCGGCCCGGCTGAAGGTTATGCCCCGCACCCCGTTTTTCTCCATGAATCGATGATAGGCCGCGATATACTGGCCGGGGTATCGGTTGTGCGCTTCCAGCCCGCGGCTGCCGTCATGCAGAACCGCGGTATCTTCAAGCAGGAACTCTCCGCCGTCTGTCTTAAAGCCTTCGACGCCCATATCCAGCAGGTATCTGCGCTTTTCAAACCACCAGGAAAGGGTTTCCGGATTGGTAAAATCAGGAAGCAGACTTCCGCTGAACCACACGCCCTCCGGGATGCGGTAAGGCGATCCGTCTTCCCGAAGAATACACAGCTTTTTCTCGATGGCCTCCCTTTCGTCCGCCAGCAGCTGAGCGCCGGGCGATCCGTCATGCTCCTGCTTGATCACCGGGATCTGCCACAGGATCAGATGCAGCCCGGCCTCCCGGATGCGGCGTACGGTTTCCCGGGGATTTTTCCAATGGGCCGCATCATTCCAGCAGTAAAAGGTACGCTCGTCGCTCCAGGCTTCCAGCACCATCACATCGGCGGGATAATCATACCTTTTCAATGCGTCCAGCTGGGCGTCCAACTCAGCGTCGCTGTTCCATCCGTTGGCGCTGATCCACACGCCGAAGGCCCAATCGGGAGGAAGGACCGGACTCCCGGTGCGCAGGATGAACTGCTCCAAAAGCGCCTGTGGCGCGCCAAAGAACCAGATTTCACGCAGCAGCGTATTTCCCCGTACTTTTTTCTCCAGGGAGAACCCGTCCCGGAAATCCATGCCCACGGGAATGGAAGAATCCACAAAACAGCCAAGGTGCTGCTCCGTCATGAAGAAGGGGACGGGCAGATAGGTTTGTTCCCCCTGCCGGGTGAATTTTTCTGTCACCAGACCGGCGCTCAGGCTGCCGCGCAGATCAACGGCGTGATATCTTTCACCTGTGCCCCAGATATGCCTGGCCTGCAGCTGTCCCCGCTGCAGGATCCGGGCGCTCCCTCCGGATTCTTCCGTTTCCATCGAAAAATCGTCTATGGAAAGGACAGAGAGGCTGCCCTGGTTGCTTAAACGTTTCAGTAAACAGCCTTTTTTATTGCCGGTCAGGGTCATTTCATAACCCTCCGGCAATCTGACAGACACTTCCGGGACTGGTTTCCCCTGCGGCGGAGAGCCCCGTTCAGCGATGATTTCCAGCGCCGCTCCGGCTTTGTATAGCACATAAAACCGGGAGAAGACCTGACACCAGGCACTCTCACCGACCTGAATCAGCCCAGGCAGGGGAGGAGAAATCATGAATTATCCCTCCGTTCACAGACAGATTCCCGCTCCACAAGGCGCAGGGGCAGGATGCATTCGGTGTGACGATGTTCTTTGGATTGGGCCGCATCCAGCACCAGCTGCACCGCCTGCCTGCCCTTTTCTCCGATATCCTGATGGACCGTCGTCAGGGCCGGATGGGCCATCTGGGAAAGATAAACGTCATCAAAGCTGACGACGGATACGTCCTCCGGGATCCGGACATGATGCTGCTGCAGGCCTTTGATAAGCCCCATGGTAATCACATCGGCCGTGACAAAGGCAGCCGTTTGCTTTCCGCCCCGGGCCAGGAACTCGGCAGCCGCCTCCATGCCGTATTCATAATCCACGGTGCCGGAATAAACCGCCTGCTCATCCACGGGCAGCCCCGCTTCCCGCATGGCATCGCAATATCCCAGATAGCGCTTGATATTGACGCCGTTTTCGCGGAGGGAGCCGCTGACAAAGGCGATGCGCCGGTGCCCCTTTTCGATCAGATAGCGGGTCGCCATTCGGGCTCCTTCTTTATCCTCGATCCCGATCGTATGGAAGGCGTCATCCTTCACATAGCTGTCCACCAGCACAACGGGAACGCCCAGGGTTTTCAGGGCGCTCAGGTTTTCACCCGGATAGGTTCCCACGATGATCACGCCGTCCACGCTCCGGTTCTGAGCGATGCTCAGATAGTCCTGATCTTCCTTCGTTCCGGAAAGAAGGAGATGGTATCCATGCTGCCGGGCGGTATACTCGATGGAGGAAAGAAGTTCGCCATAGAAAGGGTTGGAGAACATCAGTTCCTTCCCGGGCTCTGTTTGCGGGATCAGCACGCCGATCAGATTGCTGCGGCGGCTGGAAAGGCTGCGGGCGTTCAGATTGGGAACATAACCCAGCCGGCTGACGGCTTCCATGACCCGCTTCTTGGTTTCCGGGCTGATGGTTTCAGTCGGAGTGCTGTTGAGAACATAGCTTACTGTAGACGCAGATACACCGGCTTCCTTTGCAACGTCCTTGATGCTTACCCGTTTCAAACCGATGTGCCTCCCGATTTAACTTTAACGTTTCAGTAAATTCAGTATAAACAGGGAATCCTGGATTGTCAAGCAGTTTTTGGATTTTTTTCTGCATGATTTGTCGGTCCATGACAGAAATGAAGAAAAAACCCGGCTCCATCTGTTATCTGGATGGAGCCGGGTTGAATGGATGACATTCATGATTGAATTCTTCAGGACATGGTCTGAAATGAAGGACATCATTTCAGAGGGGGACGCAGGATTATTCCTCTTCCAGGGCGTTGGTCTGGCGGACCAGCACCTTCACATCATAGCAGGAGAAGGCGTGATCCACGACGGTGCGGTCCGGCTTCGGGGTGATGAGGGACAGCAGGGGCACAAGCACCAGGCCCAGCAGCATGCAGAAGGCGCCGGCGTTGATGGGGCTCTGGAGCATGCCCAGATTTACGGAGAGGACGCCCAGATTGCTGAGCATATCCACCGTCATGAACACGCAGGAGAAGAGGATGTTGATCCAGCAGGCGGCCCGGGTCGTGCCCTTCCAGTACAGCCCGTAGAGGAAGGGAGCCAGGAAGGCGCCGGCCATGGCGCCCCAGCTGACGCCCATGGCCTGGGCGATGA
>CAZMFY010000027.1:0-18459 GCA_964565635.1 uncultured Oscillospiraceae bacterium | reverse complement strand
CCCTGAACGGCCCCATCAAATACAAAATTCCGGAAGGAACCCAGCCGGGCACGGAATTCCGCATCAAGGGCGAAGGCATTCCCATGCTGCGGGGCAGCGGGAAGGGCGACCTGGTGATGCGGGTGAAAGTCGAGATTCCGAAGCGGCTGAACAACCGGCAGAAGGAGCTGCTGCGGGAGTTTGACGGAACCACCAGCGACAAGGAATATGAGGGCCGGAAGGGCTTTATGGACCGGGTGAAGGACCTGTTCAATTAATCGGATCAATGAATCAAGGCGCGGTGCTTCGTGCACCGCGCCTTTTGCGCATCCAGGGTTTTATTTCCGGGGATTTCGATCCCAGGGTTTTCTTTCGGCCCCGGGATCGGGCCGGTTCCTTTCCCCATCCGCGCCGGAGAAGCTGCGCGGATGCGGAGCTGGGCCGCAGACAGGGTCGGCTTACTTTCTCCATCTGCGCCCCAGAAGAGACAGGGCGTAGAATGCCGCCGAAACCAGCACGATGGAGGCGCCTGCGCTGGTATCCGCGGCATAGGCCAGGAAAAGCCCCAAAATTCCGCTGACCAGCGCCAGGAGGACGGAAAACACCGCGTGCTGGCGGGCGCTTCGGGCCAGATTGCGCCCGGCGGCGGCGGGGAGGATCAGCAGCGCGTTGATCAGCATCACCCCGACCCAGCGGATGGCCAGCATGACAGCGATGGCCACCAGCACCACAAAGGCACATTCAACCAGCCGGGTCCGGATGCCCCGGGAACGGGCCAGGGAGGGGGAAACGCTGGTCAGCAGCAGCTGGTTATACATCAGGGCCCAGAACAGAATGCCCAGGGGAAGCGCGATGGCCAGCGCCAGCAGATCCCCCGGCGTGACCGCCAGAATATCCCCGATCAGCAGGGAGGAATACCGGGCGAATTTTCCGCCCCGGGAAAGAATCAGCAGGCCTGCTGCGATGGAGGTTGAGGAAAAAACGGAGATGACCGTATCCACCGAGGCGGATCCGCTCTGCTTGATCAGGCAGATCAGGACGGCCCAGATGATTCCGAAAAGCAGCATGGCCAGCAAATCGTTCCGCAGCCCCAGCAGGATGCCGAGGCCGATGCCTGTGACGGCGGAATGGCCCAGCGCATCCGAGAAAAAAGCCATCTGATGATTGACGGCCATGGTGCCCAGCAGACCCAGCAGCGGGGTCAGCAGGAGCACTGCCAGAAAGGCGTTCTTCATAAAGGAAAAACGGAGCGCCTCCAAGGGAAGAAGCGTGTCCATCAGGGCGTAGATCGCGTTCATGCCTCTTCCACCTCCTTCTGTACGGCTGTACCGAAGACCGTTTCAAACTCCGGGGACCGGAATACACGCTCCGGCGTTCCCTGGGCCAGGACGTTTTTCTCCAGCAGGATGACGTGATCGGCGTATTCCCGGACCAGCCGCAGATCATGGCTGACCATCAGGATGGCCATATGCCGGGTTTCCTTCAGGTGGGTCACCGTATCCAGGAAAAGCTTCAGCCCGTTCCGATCGACGCCGCTGACGGGTTCATCCAGCACAAGAAGATCCGGCGCCGGATGCAGGGCCAGGGCCAGCAGGATGCGCTGGAGCTCCCCGCCCGAACAGCGGCCCAGCGGCGTGTCTTCGAGATCCAGCCCATCTACATCCGCCAGGGCCTGGCGGATTTCCTCCCGGACTTTTTTGCCGATTCCCGTCCAGACGGGGCGGCGGGTCATGGAGGAGGCGAGAAAATCCCGCACCGTCAGAGGCATCTCCGGATCAAAGGACAGATGCTGGGGAACATATCCGGTGGTCAGATGCGCCAGATCCCGGCCGGTGCTGTCCACATGACGGATGGCGCCGCCGTGAGGAATCTCTCCCAGCAGGGCCCGGATCAGCGTAGTTTTTCCCGCGCCGTTCTGACCGATCAGCATGGTCAGCTGACCGCAGTGGATATGCATGGAAACATCGGACAGAAGCGTCTGGCCTCCGCGGCGGACGGAGACGCCGTCCAGGTCAATATGGCAGAGCGCGCAGCTGTGAACTTGCATGGCGTTTCGATTTCCTTTCTTTCGGCTCTCCGGCGCAATCGGAGGGACGGGATATTATACCCTGTCAAAGCGTGGAAATACAAGGGGGAAGATCCTTGCGTTTTTGAGAAAAAGCGGGTATACTTATCTTGTATTGATACATTATATAACATTAGGATGATATAAACCCGTCCGGAGGAAGAAGAAAATGCCTGGGAAAAACCTGAAAGCGGTCAGCGCCAGCCCGTTGTACGCGCAGCTGATGGAACAGCTGCGGCTGGATATTCTGCGCGGCGCGTATCCGGTGGGAGAGAAAATCCCGGCCGAGCACGAGCTGGAAAGACGCTACGGAGTCAGCAGGGTGACGGTCCGCCGGGCGCTGCAGGAGCTGGAATCCGCGGGGCTGCTGGAGCGAAAACAGGGAAAAGGAACCTTTGTGGCCCCGCCGAAGGCGGAGGAGATTCACCGGGATCTTCAGGGGTTTCACGAGGTCTGCAAGTCGGATGGCCGGAGACCGAGCGCGGAGCTGATCGGCGTGACAGAGACGGAGGCGCCGGAGGGGGATTCCCGGCTGCTGGGGCTTCCGGCCGGCGCCAGGGTGCTGGAGATCAGACGGGTGCTGCGGGCGGACGCCGAGCCGGTCATTCTGGAAACGCATCATTTCTCCATGGCATACAGCTGGCTGGAGACGGCGGAGCTGACGGAAAGCCTGTATGGCATCCTGCAGGAATACGGGATTCATCCGGAGAAAAGTATATACGACATCTCGCTGGTATCGGCAGGGCCGCAGGAAGCCGCATGGCTCGAGATACCAGAGGGGACGGCGGTGATGGCGGTCATGCAGGTGGTATACGATCAGCGGGGGCGCCCGCTGCACATCTGCCGCCAGCTGATCCGGGGGGACCGATATACCCTGCGGATCTGAGAGGGGGGAGCGCATGAGCGAGGAAAACGGGCTGATGAGCAAGCCGAAAAAAATATGGAATGACGCCCTGAAAATGGTGAAGGGAGAAGATACCACCCAGCTGATGGAAACCTTTACGGCGGAGATGACGCTGGTGGCGGAAGGGCTCTGCGAGGATCAGAACCAGCTTCGGAACGAAGTCAACCGCATGATGAACGAGGAAGACCGGCGGCTTCAGAAACAGGAGAGCCGGATTCAGGAGCTGGAGGCGGCGCTGGCCCAGCAGGAGGAGGACAGAGACCGGACGGTCAAGGAGCTGCGAAACCGTCTGGCCGTATTGGAAAAACAGGAGCAGAGCCACAGACGGGGAGAAAGAACCAAGGGGAGAAACAGAATTCAGGAGATGACGATTCTGATCCTGGTTGCCGCGGCGGCAGTCATCGCGGTGCTCCTGGTCTGGAAATTAGTCTGACGGAAGGCCGGAGCCCGGCTTGAGGGCGGCAGCCCGAAACAGGAGGGAAATCAGAATGAAGACATACGCGGAGCTGGTTGCTGAATACAGGAAGCGGCAGCGGGACACGGTGGTGGACGCGCTGGCCGCCGGGCTGACCTATGTGGACGAGATCGCCGTGGAAACCGGGCTGCTGGAGGAAACGGGAATTCTGGCGGAAACGGTGGATCAGGTGACGGGCGTGCTGCCCTTCGTGCTGATTACCGCCAGCGAGGGGACGAAGGTGCTGCTGAAGAAAAAGCCCGGAAAGACAGGGCTGAAGGACGGGGCGTACCGAATGGTGAAAACCGGCGCAGCCATGGGCGTGGGCGCCGCGGTGATGGGCGCTGCCGGATTCTGGGCGGCCATCCCCGCAACGATGGGGGTGCGGGCCTTGTTCGACCGATACCGCAGCAAAGCCCTGACGGGGCATCGGATTCAGGGACGGATTGAACGGCTCCGGGAGCTGAACCGCTTCATCCGAAACGAGGAGTCCGAGGAAAAGGAGAATCTGCCGCAGAGAGCGGGGCTGACGCTGGCCGCGGAGGGACAGATCGAATGAAATTCACAAAAATGCAGGGCATCGGCAACGACTATATCTATGTGGACTGCACGGGGACGGACCTGCCGGATCCCGCGGCCCTGGCCAGACGGCTCAGCGACCGGCATTTCGGGATCGGCGGGGACGGCCTGGTACTGATTCTGCCCGGGGAGCATGCGGATTTCCGCATGCGGATGTTTAACAGCGACGGCAGTGAGGCGGAGATGTGCGGAAACGCCAGCCGGTGCGTGGGAAAATATGTATACGACCGGGGACTGACGGACAGGGAGACCCTGACCCTGGAAACGGGAGCGGGGATCAAAACCCTGCGGCTCCATCCGGAGCATGGAATCGTGAAATCCGTTACGGTGGACATGGGGGTTCCCCGGCTGCGGCCGGAGGAGATTCCGGTCCTGCCGGAAAAAGCCGGATGGCCCGCGGGAGAGGATCGGATTCAGGAGCGGCCGATGCAGGTCGGGGGCCGAAGCTTTTCCGTGACCTGCGTGAATATGGGCAACCCCCACTGTATTATCTTCCAGGATTCGGTGGAAGACTGGCCGATTGAGCAATGGGGGCCGCTGTTTGAAAACGCGGAGATCTTTCCCCGGCGGATCAATACGGAATTCGCGCAGGTGCTGGACAGAAACCGCATCCGGATGCGGGTATGGGAACGGGGCAGCGGGGAAACCATGGCCTGCGGAACCGGCGCCTGCGCAACGCTGGTGGCGGCCGCCCTTACGGGAAGGACGGAACGGAAGGCGGCGCTGCTGCTGAACGGAGGAAGCCTGGAGATCGAATGGGAAGAAAAAAGCGGCCGCGTCCTGATGACGGGGCCGGCGGAATTCGTTTTTGACGGTGAGATCGAGATCTGAAGGAAATAAAAGCCCGGAGGCCGAAGCGCTCCGGGTGCTTTTTTTATTCTCCGATGAACATGGCCAGAATCCCGGTGTCGGTCAGGTCGTCCAGAACCACCTGGCAGGCGATGGTAGGAATGCCGAAGAGAAAACGCAGCAGTCCCGGCACCAGGGTGGGAAGGGTTTTGCTGACAAAGTCGGAGAGGCTGTGGTCGGTGAAGCTGTAGAGCCCTGTGGCCTGCGCGGTTTCCTCTTTCGTGAGGGTCGGCACGGGCTCCATCCGGTCCGTCGGGGTCAGGCTGCCCGTCAGGGTGGCCAGGACGGCGCCGGGCTGATCCGGGGCGGAGGGCTTTCGGAGCTCCACCGTCAGGCTGCCGTCGGAGGCGCCTTCCAGACGGGCCTCAAAGCCGATATTGGCAAAGAGGGCGCCGGTCAGACTCACGCTGGCCTGCGCATGGCAGTCGGCGGGCCAGGACAGGGGCAGGGAGTCGGCGGAGGCCTTCAGGTCCAGCAGGGGATCCGCTTCCGCGTCCTGCCGAAGGATCCGAAGCGCCAGCTGGCCCGACTGAACGTCGTCCCCCAGGACGCGGCGGAACTGAAAGGAGGGCAGGAAGCCGTTCTCTGTGGCCGGAAGGGCCGTTTCCACGGAGGTCTGACCCTCATCGGACTGAAGACGGGCAAAATCCCGGCCGGCGGCCTGCCAGATTTGAAGGCTGTCTTCCGGCGCGAGAATCCGGATCTCCTCCCCGGCGGTCAGTGTGCTTTGCACATAGGCGGGAAGCCCGGAGAAAAACTCCAGAAGCGCTTCCGTGGAGCCCGTATCGAGCCCCAGGGAAGACAGGAAGATCTTCAGGGCGTTGTCGCTCTGAAGCCGGTTTTCCCAGCGGCCCGCCAGATCCGAAACCGCTTCCGGCGGGATGACTCCGTTTTCGTCCGCGGAGGCGGCCATGGACTGCCAGTCCCGGGAAAGCCCGCCCAGCCCGTTCTGCCAGGTATAGGGCAGCAGCAGGGCGAGATAAGGCAGGGGAATGCCCAGATGCTCATAGGCCTTCGCGCAGAATTCCAGCAGGGACGCGTTGGCCAGCAGGACCCTTTCGCTTCCCAGCAGGGGGGAGGAGACCAGCATCTCCGCCTGAGTCCCCCAGATCCGGGCGGAGACCGGCCCGGCGAAGGGATCCAGCGGGATGACGGAAAGGGTCAGATCAAAAGCATCCCTGAGGGGGGCGACGGCGATGGTTCCTTCGAACCGAAGACTGTCCAGCAGCGCGGCATAGCCCTGGGCCCGCTGCCGCTGGGGAAGCGCCACGGCCTCCGGATTGGCCTTCAGCTGAAAGCTGAAGCGCCAGGAGAGAACCGGCTCCGATAAAGCCTCTCCGGATGCGGCTGGAAGCGCGGCGCAGAGCAGGCAGACGGTCAGCAGGATGGAAAGAAAGCGCTTTTTCATGAGTTTAATCATCCTCCTCTTCATCCACCACGGTCCAGGTCATGGGATCGCGGTCCCGCTTCTCCTCCACGTCCTTTTCCAGCTGCTGCTGGGTGGCAATGTTGGCGATGGAATTGGTCCGCAGACCCCTGTCCGCCTGATAGGAGCGAACCGCGGCGGCGGTGGCGTTGCCGAAATCACCGGTAATGAAACGGGGTTCCAGGTAGCCCAGGTAGCTCAGGGATTCCTGAAGCCGGCGGACCTTTTCACCGGAATTTCCGTAGCGCATCGTGATGTCCGCCAGATCATGCACCGTGCCGTAACCAAGGATCTGGGTATCGAACAGGGAATAGGTATTGCGGGCGACGCCGACGGGGTTGTTTCCTTCTATGACATGAATCAGGGTTTGGCCCTCCTCCGTGCGGGAGCAGTACTCGACCAGGGCGACGTGATCCGTATCGGTTCCGGAGGTCCAGGTGAAAAACACATAGTCTCCGGGCTGCGGCACATAATCTCCGGTGCGGATAAAGGAATTCCGGCCCTTCAGCCATTCATAGCCCCAGCCGTCCACCTCCCCCTTCCGGACGATGAAGCGGCCTTCCCGGATAAACCAGGCGCGGCCGGTGTTCTGACCGGAATAGCGGGGGTATACCTTGTTCAGCAGGTGAGTGCCATACCGAAGATCCGTCTGATCCACGCACCAGCAGAGGAACTCGGCGCACCACTGGGCATAGGCATCGCCCGCCCAGGCGCCGTATTTGCTCCAGCCGTGATCGCCTTCCCGATAACCGACTTCCTCCCCGGCAACAGCCAGCAGATGGGCCACATATTCCGGCACGGGCCGGACCGGCTCCAGCACGGTTTCCTCCGCCGAAGCGGACATGAGGGAGAAGCAGAATATCAGAAGGCAGCAAAGGGCAGCGAACCGTTTCAAATCATCCTTCCTCCTTTCGGAACGGACGGAATTTTACATTACTCAGCAATGATACGGAGGCTCTTCTGGCAGGTGCGGGTCAGGAACACCGACCGCCATCGATGGGACAGGGAAAGAAAAGCGGCTCTGGCCCTGGCGGGCGTGCGGAAAACGCCGAAGACGGCGCTGCCGCTGCCGGTCATCAGGGCGATCTCCGCGCCGGATTCCTTCAGCCGCCGGACGGCCTGGCTGATCTCCGGCCGCATGCGGGAGGAAACGGGCTGAAGCACATTGCCAAGACTGCGGCGCAGCAGGGAGAGATCTCCTTCCTGCAAGGCTTTGGCGGCCTGATCCGTATCCGGATGGGGCGGCGGCGGAGTATTCTGATAGGCCTGGAACACGTCCCGGGTTGAGAGCCCCCGGCAGGGCTGGACGATGACAAGGGGAAAATCCCGCCCGCTGGAAAGCGCTTCGATCTCTTCGCCAATGCCGCGGGTACGGGTGAGACCGCCCCGCAGGCAGAAGGACACATCCGCCCCGAGCTGAAGCCCCAGCCGCTCCAGCTCGGGCAGGGAAAGCCCCGTTCCCCAGAGCCGGTTCAGCCCGAAAAGCACGGCGGCCGCGTCCGCGCTGCCTCCGCCCATGCCCGCGCCTACGGGAATCCGTTTGAATACCGTCATCCTCGCGCCGAGGGCTGTTCCGGTGGTTTCCTTCAGAAGGCGCGCGGCCCGCATGGCCAGATGCCGCTCATCCGCCTTCAGCCGGGGAAAGCCCTCCGTTGCCAGGGAAAGATCCTCCGCGGGTTCCAGCGTGACCGTATCAGCCAGAGAAACCGGCTGCATGAGCATATCCATCAGGTGATATCCGTCCTCCCGGACGCCGGTGATATCCAGGGACCAGTTGATCTTTCCGCGGGCTTCCAGCTGCATGGGGCGCCTCCTTTCCCAGTAAAAATATTCTACTCAAGGAGCAGAAAAGATGCAAGAGCATATTGCCCGGAAACGAAAACCGCGTTAAACTGGGAGGGTGTATTTATCGGGTTTGAAAGGAGCGGGAAAAGCATGCAGGAGAAGCGGAAGGAGATCCCGATCGCGATTCAGATGGCTGCGCTGGCCAGCTATAACGGCATGGCGGACGATCCCATGCAGGTGGTGACGAGCGGCGTGATGATTTCCGAGAATGATCAGACAACGCTGAAATATACGGAGAGCCAGGAGGATGAGGAGACCGGACAGGTGACGGATTCGGAAATCCAGCTGATTGTCGGCAGAAATCAGGTGATTATGAACAGGATGGGAGATTATTCCAGCACCATGCTGTTCCAGCGAAACAAGCGGTTTGAAGCTTCCATGCGGACGCCATTCGGGGAGCTCCCGATGGCCGTCTATGCCCGGGAAGTCCGCTGCGATATGGGACGGGACAAGGGAACGGTACACCTGAGATACGAGCTGAGCATGCAGGGAGCCTATGCCTCCACCAACGAAGTTCATCTTGAATACTGGGCGAAGGATCAGGAACCATCCGGAAATCATCCGGAGCGGGGCTGATTGGACAGAATGATAAAAATAGTATATAATCAACAAATGACCGGAAAGGAGGAAGGCCATGATTATCGGCGAGCTGACAGAGACCTATCCACCCATGCAGGATGGGGTTGGACGCGTTTGCTGGGCGTATTGCCAGACGTTGGAGAAAATGGGCCATACGGCTTATTATATCGCGCCGGAGGATCCGGGCCGTTCATCCTTTGAGGGACTGAGAACCATTCTGTATAAGGGGCTGCAGATCCCCGGGCAGAACTATCGCCTGGGGGTTCCGGACTGGAGCCTGGAGTTTAAAAAAGAGATTCAGCGGATTCCTTTCGACGTGCTGCATATTCATTCCCCGTTTCTCAGCGCCCGGGTGGCCATGCAGATTCAGAAGGAACGTCCCACCGTGCCCATCGTGGCGACCTTCCACAGCAAATACTACGACGATTCTTTTAAGATCACCCACAGCAAGGCCATTTCCAACCGGGTTGTGGACGTGGTGCTTTCAGTATATAACAGATGCGACGCGGTCTGGGCGGTGAACCACGAGAGCGGAGAGGTGCTGCGGGCCTACGGCTATAAGGGAAAGATTGATATCTTGCCTAACGGAACCAACGTTTTCGAAATCGACGAGGCGAAAGCGGAGGAGAGCCGGCAGCGGCTGGGGATTCCGGCGGGGATGCCGGTGCTGCTGTTCGTGGGGCAGATGAGCCTGAAAAAGAATATTCACTCCGTGCTGAGAGCTGCGGCATTGCTGAAAAAAAGCGGACAGCCCTTCATGCTGCTGCTGGCCGGAGAGGGACCGGACAAGGGGAGTCTGGAAAAGCTGGCGAAGGATCTGGAGATCCAGAACCAAACCCGATTCCTCGGCTTTATCCGCAACGGGGAAGAGCTGAGAAGCCTGTATACCCTGTCGGATCTTTTTGTGTTTCCCTCCATCTACGATAATGCGCCAATGGTCGTGCGGGAAGCCGCTTCCAACGGGACGCCCTCCGTGCTGGTCCGGGGAAGCTGCAGCGCGGAAGGCATTGAGGACGGCGTCAACGGCTTTCTCTGCGAGGACAGCCCGGAGGATATTGCGCGGGCTGTACGGGAGGCGCTGCCCAGGGCTGCAGCGGCAGGGCGGGAAGCCCGCAGGACGATTCCGCAGCCGTGGGATGAGATTATGACGGATGTGGTTGCGAAGTATGAAGCACTGATTGAGAAAAAAAAGGCGAAGCATGAAGGTTAACAGGAAGAATCTGGTCAGCCTGGTTCTGGTGGGGGGCAGCATTGTGCTGGTCCTCTGGATTGCGTTCAGCAACAATGAGCTGGAAAACGCCTTTGCCGCGCTGAAAAGCCTGGATCCCGTCTGGCTGCTGGGGTGCTTTGGCTGCTGGTTTGCCTACATGTTCTTTGATGCGCTCAGCGGATGGATTTACCTCCGCCGGGAAGGATTCAGGCTGAGCCTGGGCAGGGCGGTCAACGCCTGCCTGATCGGGTTCTATTACAGCAATATTACGCCCACCAGCGCCGGGGGCCAGCCGATGCAGGTAAACAGCCTGCGAAAGGCGGGCATTCCTGTGGGCTATGGGACCATGACGGCTACAATCCGGTTCGTATGCAACCAGTTTTCCATCTCCATGATGGTGCTGATCTTCTGGATCGCCAACCGGGATTTTGTTCAGGCCCAGCTGGGGGACACCGCCTGGTTTGCCGTGGTGGGATGGGTCATCAATTTTGCCGGCGTGCCCCTGTGCCTGCTGGCGGCTTTCCGGCGCTCGCTGATTCAGCGCGTCGCCAACGCGGTGATCCATTTCGGCGCGAAAATTCATCTGATCCGCAACGAGGAAGCCACGGTAGCCGTCACCACGGAGGTTCTGGATACATATCATACGGCGCTGGTGTCGCTGAGCCGGCGGCCGCTCCAGATTATCGTGCAGGTGCTGTGCTCCACCTTCAGCCTGCTGGGGCTGATCGGGACCATTTACTTTGTTTACCATGCCTTCGGATTCTCCGGGACGCCGTGGTATCATCTGCTGACAATCAGCGTCCTGCTGTATATCAGCGCCTGCTATACGCCCCTTCCCGGGGCCAGCGGCGCGCAGGAGGGCGGCTTCCTTGTGTTCTACCGGGGGATTATCCCGGAGGACCGGATCGGACTGGCGCTGCTGGTCTGGCGCTTTTTCACCTACTACATGTTCCTGATCGTGGGCGTGTTTGTGGTGGTCGGGGAAAGAATCCTGCTTTCCTATGAAAAAAAGAAGAAAAAACGGGAAGAGGATCAGGCCGGACAGAGCCGGCCCTGATCCGGACCAGGGGATGGAACGGAGCCTTCTTCCGCCGGATACGGCGGAGGGAGGCTCCTCTTTTTTTCTGCCGGAACCGGGAAGACGGAATCCGCATCCGTAAATTGTTTCAAAAAGAAACAAAATATTAAATTAATTGTTGACATATGAAACAAATTGAGATATACTGACGCTGTCAGAAGGAGGGAGAACGGCCATGGCGGAGAAAAAAGACCGCTTTGCGGAAGTGATTCGCGAAGCCCGGAAAGCGGCGGGAATGAATCAGTTCCAGCTGGCGGAGAGCCTGGAAATCAGCCGGAACACCGTCGCCGGATGGGAGACGGGGCACAGCCGTCCGCCGCTGGACGCGATCCCTTCCCTGTGCCGGGCGCTGAACCTGTCCACGGGAGATTTTTTCGGCCTGCGGGAGGAGCTGACCCAGGAGGAACGGACGCTGCTTTCCGCCTTCAGAGGGCTCGGCCGGGAGGAACGGCAGATGCTGCTCTGGCAGACGGAGGGGATGATCGCCGGACGGAAGCGGCAGCTGGAAGGCGGCTGCGGGAGGAAGGCGGGAACGGATGCGCCGGGTTTCCTTTCCGGAGCGCCCGGGGCGGCTGCAGCCTCAAGGGCGGCTGCAGCCAGGAAGCGCCCCATGAAGCCGCTCTCCGCCGCGCAGGTGGTTTCCCTGTATCGGAACGATCTGGCCGCGGCCGCCGGCTTTGGCGGCAGCCTTGGGGAGGATCAGGGTGAGCGGGTGTGGCTGAAGCGGGACGGCATGACCGCCCGGGCGGACGAGATCATCACCGTCAACGGCCGCAGCATGGAGCCCACTTTCTTCGACGGGGATCAGGTGCTGGTGCAGCACGCGGAATCCCTGCGGGAAGGGGAAATCGGAATCTTCACGGTGGACGGGGAAGGATATATCAAGGAATTCCGCAGGGACGGCCTTTATTCTCACAACCGGGCTTATGAGCCCATGCGTTTCTCTGAAGGAAGCGAGGTCCGGTGTGTGGGCCGGGTCCTCGGCCGGGTGACGGAAGAACAGCGGCTGACGGAAGAAGAAGCAGCCAATCTGGAGGTGCACGCATGAACGGAGCGAATCGTACGGAATATACGCCTTACACGGAGCAGGTGCAGATGAGCCGGGAGATGATCCGGGAGATGAACAGCCGGCTTTTCTTTCAGACGGGGAAAACCCAGGGGAACAGCCAGATCCGCCCCTGGCAGTATGTGGAGATGGAATACCGCAGGATGGGGCTTACGCCGCCCAGCCGGATTCCGGCGCTGGACAGCCTGGAGGACGCGGATATCTGGATGTGCCTGGACGAACGGGTGAATTACAGCCTGCGGATGCGGGAAACCAGCCTGGCCGGATAAGCATCCGGGATGAAGCCGCGCCGGCTGAATGAGAATGCGAGCATGCGGGAAGAACGCCAGGGAGGGAACGGATCATGTGGATTACGAGGACAAAAAGGGAAGAACGGATTTGTACGCTGCAATGCATCGCCCTGGGCGCGGCCTGCATGGCGCTGCTGATCGGAATGATGATCTGGATATAAAGCTGCTGATAACGCGGCCCGGGAAACCGGGCTTTTTTTATTGCGTTCACGCCGCAAATCAAGTATAATTCAGTCAGATACCACAGCATATTTCGGAAGATTGAAAACGGCACGGGAGAAAGGGTATACAGGGGTGAAGAGAAGAAGGCTGGCGCAGATGGCGGCATGGCTTCTGGGAGTGGCCATGGCGCTGATCGGCCTACCGGGTTCAGGGGGCTCCGAGGATGCGGCGCTCAGGCTGATTCCTGATCCCGAAACGAGAACCGCTTTTACGAACGGTGTGCTGCATTATGTCTATTTTGACGTTGAGGCGCCCGGGAGGGAGCGGATCACACTGCAGCTGATTTCGCCGGAGGGCAAGGAGACAGCTTTCCGGACCCGTCAGCACGTCAATATGAATCAGCAGCCGGTTCTTACGGCCCGATATGATCTGAAAAAGGGCCAGACAAGGCTGGAGGGGATGAACGTTCTCTTCCGCAGCAAAACCGCGCCGGGGGTCTGGCAGATCCGGGTGACGGCCTCCGCGGCCGGGAAAGAGGACGTGACGGAGACGATCCCCGTTACAATCCGGAGCCTGGCGCCGGAATCGCTGCAGGAGCTGGAGACGGTTCACGGAATGATCCGCGGGATCGACGGAGCAGAGACGATTCCCGCCGAAGCGGGGACGATTCGGTATATCAGCCAGAACCCCTCAGACCGGGCTTTCGTAAAGGACTACTGGGTTTCATCCGTCTTCGATCTGCGGCCGGGCGCCAACGAGAAATGTACACGGGTGGTTTTCTCCATGGCCCTGGGGTATCTGGGCATTGACTGCACGCCGATTAAGATGACCGACATGACCCTGGCGGTGGACATGGACTATACCTATGATCCGGTTTGCAGAAAGCTGGGGAATGTGGTTCGGCAGGAAGGCGATCTGGAAACCCTTTGGGCAAGATACGAGGCCGGGGAGGGCTCTCCGGTTTATTTGCATTTTCGATACGAAGGAGGGATGCACGCGGTGCTTCTTGTGGCCAGGGACAAGGAGAACCCGGATCTGTTTTATACCGTTACCAGCGCCCAGCGGATCGATACTTCCGCCTATCCGGGCGGAAGAGAACGGGACCCCGTGGTGCCTCTGATCCTGGAGGAAGGCGACACGGGAGGACTGATTCAAAGCCCGCTGATGCCGAAATATCACAAAGGAGTGATTGACCGAATCTGGCAATGGACACGGACGGACTGACAGGAGCGGCTCTATCAACAGGATCGGAAGGAGAAATGATCATGAGGAAGACAAAGATTATCTGCACCATCGGACCTGCCTGCGAGAACGAGGAAGTGCTGGAGGCGATGTGCGACGCGGGAATGAACGTGGCCCGGCTTAACTTTTCTCACGGAACCCATGAAGAGCATCTGAAGAAGGTTGAACTGATCCGGCGGGTGCGGGAGAAGAAAAAACTGCCGATCGCCATCATGCTGGACACAAAGGGACCGGAGTACCGGATCAAGACCTTTAAAAACGGGAAGATTCTGCTGAAGGACGGGGATACCTTCATTCTGACCACCGACGAGGTGGAGGGGGACGAAACCCGGGTATCCGTGACCTATCAGCAGCTGACGGAAGAGCTGGCGCCCGGGGACACCGTACTGATTAACAACGGGCTGGTGATTCTGAAGGTCAGGGAGATTCAGGATCATGACGTTGTGTGCCAGGTGGTGACCGGCGGTGAACTGAGCAACCGCAAGAGCATGAATTTCCCGGGGAAGGTGCTGAAGCAGGCCTACCTGAGTGAGCAGGACAAGGCGGATATTCTCTTCGGGATCGCCCAGGATGTTGATTTCGTGGCGGCCAGCTTTGTCAGCTGCCGGGAGGATGTACAGGCGATTCGGACCCTGCTGGACGAGAACGGCGGAAAGAATATTGATATCATCGCGAAGATCGAGAACCGGAAGGGCGTTGAGGAAGTCGAAGAGATCTGCCAGGTGGCGGACGGCATCATGGTGGCCCGCGGAGATCTGGGCGTTGAGATTCCATTCATGGAAGTGCCCGCGGTTCAGAAGTACCTGATCAGCAGATGCCGGCTGCTGGGGAAGCGGGTGATCACCGCTACGGAAATGCTGGAGAGCATGATCTATAATCCCCGCCCCACCCGGGCCGAGATTTCGGACGTAGCCAACGCTGTCTACGACGGGTCTTCCGCCATTATGCTCAGCGGAGAAACCGCGGCGGGGAAATATCCCGTTCAAGCGGTGAAAACCATGGCGGAAACAGCGGAATATACAGAGAGCCACATCGATTACGCGGACTGGTTCCATTCCACCCGGTTCACCATGCGGAACAACCTGGATGCCATCTCCCATGCCACCTGCGCCATGGCGGTGGACGTAGGCGCGAAGGCCATCGTGGTCAATTCCCTGTCCGGACGGACGGCCCGGATGGTATCCCGCTTCCGCTGCCCGGTGCATATTCTGGGGACTACCACCGATGAAAAGGCGTGGCGCAAGCTGAATCTGAGCTGGGCGGTGACGCCGGTGCTCAGCGAAAATTACAGCAGCATGGACGTGATGTTCTGGCAGGATATGAAGTACGCCAAGGAGCTGTTGGGCCTGCAAGAGGGAGACAATGTGGTTCTGACCGGCGGACAGATCAACGGCGCGCCCGGAAATACCAATACCATCAAGGTGGAGACTGTTCAATAAAAAGCGAGAAACGCGAAAGGACCTGATTCTATGGCATTTTCCTTTGAGAGGCTTTCTGATCCCAAATACTTCCGGGAAAACCGGCTGGATGCCCATTCGGATCACTGGGCGACGGACGCGGGGGGAGAGAGCTTCCGCATCAGCCTGAACGGCCCCTGGTACTTCTTTTGCGCCCGCAATGAGCGGCAGGTGATTCCCGGCTTTGAAAGCCCGGAATATGACTGCAGAAGCTGGGAGACGATTCCCGTGCCGGCACATATCCAGATGGAGGGATACGGCCATCCCCAGTACTGCAATACCCAGTATCCCTGGGACGGGACGGATGAGATTGACATCGGAGAAGCGCCTTCCTATTACAATCCGGTGGCCTGCTACGTGAAGTATGTGACGCTGCCGGAAAGCTGGCGGGGAGAACGGGTGATCCTCAGCTTTCAGGGGGCGGAAAGCTGCGTGGCTTTATGGGTCAACGGGGAGTATGTAGGATTCGCCTCCGACAGCTTTACGCCGGACGAGTTTGATATTACGGCCTGCCTGCGGGCAGGAGAGAACAAGATTGCCTGCCGGGTTTACCGCTTCGGGGTCAGCTCCTGGCTGGAGGATCAGGACTTCATGCGATTCAGCGGCCTGTTTCGGGAGGTGTACCTCCAGCGGATTCCGAAGGTGCATCTGTGGGATCTTTCCGTCAGAACGCTGCTGGATGACCGGTACGAAGACGCAGTGCTGGAAGCGGAAATGAAGGCGGAGGGACCGGAGGGCAGCCGGGCTGTTCTTGCGCTGAAGGACGGAGACGCGGTGATCGCGGGATGCGAGGGCGTCCTCTCCGGGGGAAAGCTTTCCGCAGCGATTCCGGTGAAGCATCCGCGGAAGTGGAGCGCGGAGGTTCCGGCCCTTTACGATCTGGAAATCCTGATGCTGAACCCGGAGGGAAAGACCGAGGAGGAGATTCATCAGCCAGTGGGGTTCCGCCGGTTTGAAATGAAGGACGGGCTGATGCTGATCAACGGGAAGAGAATCGTTTTTAAAGGGGTCAACCGGCACGATTTCTGCGGAGAAACGGGCCGGGCCGTGACGGCGGAAAAGATCCGGCGGGATCTGATCATGATGAAGCGGTACAACCTGAACGCCGTACGCACCAGCCATTATCCCAACAGCAGCCTGGTGTACGCCCTGTGCGATGAACTGGGCCTGTATGTGATTGACGAATGCAACATGGAAACCCACGGAGTCTGGGACCGGGTGGCCCGGGGAGAGCTGACCCAGCCGGAGAGCCTGCCGGGGGATCGGCGGGAATATCTGCCCATGATGCTGGACCGGGTTCACAGCATGGTGGAGCGGGATAAAAACCATCCCTGCATTCTCCTCTGGAGCTGCGGCAATGAAAGCTACGGGGGCCAGGTGATCCTGGAAATGAGCAATGAGATGCGGCGGATGGATGAAACCCGGCTGGTTCATTACGAAGGCGTTTCCTATGAGGGACGGGAGGGCTGTCCCATGGAAACCACCGATGTCTACAGCCAGATGTACACGCCGCTGTCCCGGGTGAAGCAATGGCTGGAAAAATATACAGATAAGCCCTTTATCCTGTGTGAATATACCCACAGCATGGGCAATTCCAACGGGGCCATGCACTGGTATACCCGCTATGCCTATGAGGAGCCCCGCTATCAGGGGGGCTTTATCTGGGATTTTATCGATCAGAGCATTCGGGGGAAAAACCGGTATGGCCGGACGGTCTACCGCTACGGCGGCGATTTTGACGACCGGCCGAACGACGGGGATTTTTCCGGGAACGGGATCTTCTTCGGCGACGGCACCCCCACGCCGAAGCTGCAGGAAGTGAAATACAATTACCGCAGCATCGAGACGGAAATCGACCGGACCGGCCTTTTGATCCGGAACAGGCATCTGTTCCGGAACACGGAAGCATTTGAGTGCCGCGTGACCCTGATGCGGAACGGAAAGGAAATTCTGCGGACCGGCATGAAGACGGCCGTGGCGCCGATGACCGAGGAGCGCTATCCGCTGCCCTTCCGGCTTCCGGAGGAGGGGGGAGAATACACGGTCACCGTTTCCTTCCGGCTGAAGGAGGATACGGACTGGGCGCCGGCCGGGCATGAGATCGCATGGGATCAGGGGACCTGGACGGAGCCGGAAAGACAGGAGCCCGGGCTGATTCCGCCGCCTCTTCGGGTGGTGAAAGGCAGCGTGAACGTGGGGGTGTTCGGAGAAGGATTTACGGCGATGTTCTCCCGGGAGACGGGCACCCTGATTTCCTATACGGTCTGCGGCCGGGAAATGCTGAAAACGCCGCCCCGTCCGGTTTTCTGGCGGGCTCCCACGGATAACGACAACGGGAACGGCATGCCCGCCCGGTATGCCCGGTGGAAAACCGCGGATCTGTACGCCGCGCCCCTGGGGCGGTCGAAAGCCCTGGCCTCCGGAAAAGAAGCGCCGGAGATTCGGGAAAACGCCGATGGCAGCGTGAGCTTCCGGACAACCTGGGAGCTGCCCGGAGAAGCCGGTGAAACATGCGAAATGACCATCACCGTGATGCCCGGAGGACGGGTCGGGGTCACGCTGGCCTACGAACCGGCGGAAGGAAGGGCGGAGATGCCGCTCTTCGGGGTCAGCTTTAAGATGGACGCGGATTTTGATCAGGTCAGGTATTACGGCCTGGGACCGGAGGAAAACTATATCGACCGGCGGGAAGGCGCCAGGCTGGGCATCTGGCATTTTAACGCGGCGGAGAATCTGACGCCCTACCTGCTTCCCCAGGAGAGCGGAAACCGGACCGGCGTCCGCTGGGCGGAGGTCACGGACAGCCGGGGAAGGGGGCTGAGATTCCTGGGACAGGAGATGGAATTTAACGCCCTGCCCTGGACAGCCCACGAAATTGAAAACGCGGCCCACGGAGACGAGCTGCCCGCTCCGAAGTATACGGTCATCCGGGCGGCCCTGCGGCAGATGGGGGTGGGCGGAGACGACAGCTGGGGAGCCCGCACCCATGACGAATATCTGGTGAAGACGGAGGGAAAACTGACCTTTTCCTTCTGCTGGGAGCTGAAGGTTTAATCGGCGGCCCCGGCGGCTGCCGCCGGAAAGCGAAGGCAGCGAACAGGGAAGGACAAAAAACAACCGGCGCCCGGAAAAACCGGGCGCCGGTTCATATTGCCTGAAATTACTTTTTGACGTATTCCTTTTTCACGTATCCGGAATAGGTGCCGTAGGTAAACTTATACACGCTGCACTTTTCATCGGTCACGGTGATCTTTGATCCGTTGGGGATCTGGGT